>JACRCB010000057.1 GCA_016219165.1 Deltaproteobacteria bacterium
GAAAGTTCCTTATGGAGATACTCCCTGCCGAATGCCTCCGCCTCTTTTAGAAGCGCCCCCCTTACTGAATCATCCCTGCCGGGCCCCGTGAAAAGCCCCTCTAAAAACGCCCTTACATAAAGCCCGGTGCCGCCCGTAAGGAATACCCTCTTTCCCCTCGACACTATATCCGCGAGGGCAGCTTCCGCATCCCTTTTAAAAAGGGCGGCGCTGTAATCGCGGTCCGGACTGACAACGTCTATAAGGTGATGGGGGATATCCTCCCTCTCTTTTTTTGTGGGCTTCGCGGTCCCTATGTCCATGAATCTATAGACCTGCCTTGAATCCGCGGAGATTATCTCCGCGTCAAAAAAAGAGGCGAGTTCGATTGAAAGGGAGGTCTTCCCCACCCCTGTGGGGCCGACTATCGCGACTATCTTTATTTTTTCCGTCTTTGTCTTTTCCATTCAACACTCAGCCTCTTCACATGGGGAGAAGGCCGTAAAGGGCTTACCTCCTCTTAAACATCGCCTCGACTTCGGCCCTCGCAAACCTTCTTACAACCGGTCTCCCGTGGGGGCAGTGGCCTGAGAAATCCACTTCAGCCATATCCCTTAAAAGGGAGAGCGCCTCTTCTTTTGTGAGGGGCCTCGGCCCCCTCACAACGCTGTGGCATGCTATGGTCATGAGGACGGAGTCTATATTCTTTTCAATCGCCCCGCTTCCTCCGAAGAAAGATTTCTCCTCGAGGACGTCCTTTATCACCCCGGCATTCCACCTGCCGGAAAGTATATCGGGCACGGCCTTTACAAGAAACGTCTCTCCGCCGCTCTTTGATGATTTCCCGAACGGGACGATTTCAAACCCGATCTTTTCAAGATACGGCATGAAACCATGGAGGGCATCGGCCTCCTGCGGGGTCAGGTCCAACCTCTCCGGGGTCATCAGGTACTGGGAGGCGGCCTCCCCGGGCTCATGGCAGCGCGATTTAAGCCTTTCAAACCTGACCCTTTCCGCGGCCGCATGCTGGTCTATGAGCAGGAAACCGTCTTCCCCCTCGACTATAAGGAACTCGGCCCACAACTGGCCGACAACGGTAAGCCCGGAAAACGCGGGGCTTAAGATTTCTTCCTTTTCCGGAGGTTCCAAACCTTTGAACCGGGGCAAAGAAAACGGCATAACCGCCTCTCTAACGCCGGTTACGCCCCCTTGAATGTCTTTTACGGCCTCCGTAGAAATATAATGAGGCCCCGGCCCCTTGTCCATGAACGCCCCCTCATTTCTAAGGGCGTCTTTTATGCCGCCCTTTACAATCTCGAATACAAAAGAGGGGTTGCCGAACCTCACCTCGCTCTTCGATGGGTGGACGTTTACATCCACCTCTTCAGGGGGAAGGGTTATGTCTATGACGGAAAAGGGATACCTTGAGGGTTCGAGCATGCCAGAGTAAGCGCCTATTATGGCGCGGTTTATGCCGCGGTCGTATACGGGGCGGCTGTTTACATACGTAAAGAGCCCCTTCGAGGTTGCGTATGTAAACCCGCAACGCCCCGTAAACCCCTTGACCATTACCCCCTCATCCGAAAACCCGGTGGAGTTTACGCTTACGAGTTCCTTCAGGATTTCCCCTCCGAATATATCCGCAATCCTCTCCTTAAGATTCCCCTTCCTCGTCTCCATCACCTTCGAGGAGCCATGAAAGAGCCTGAATGTTATACCCGGAAAGGCGAGGGCCGTCTTCTTTACCGTATCCGCCACCCTTGCGGCCTCAACCGGTACGCTCTTTAAAAATTTAAGCCTTGCCGGGGTGTTGTAGAAGAGGTCCTTAACCTCGACGGCCGTGCCGCAGGGCGCGCCGGAGTCCTCTACAACCGGTTTGCCTCCGCCCTCGACCGTAACCTTTACGCCCGAAACCTCTTCTTTCACGCGGGAGACAAGGGTAACCCGCGCCACGGACGCAATGGAAAAGAGCGCCTCTCCCCTGAACCCCATCGTCTTTATGGAGAAGAGGTCCTCCTCGGCCGCAATCTTGCTTGTCGCATGGCGGCCGAAAGAAAGGGGGCAGTCCTCCCTTGCGATGCCAACTCCGTTATCAACGACCTTTATGAGGCGTTTTCCCCCCTCGTTGACGTGGACCGTTATCTCGGTCGCTCCGGCGTCTATGGAGTTCTCGACCAACTCCTTTACAACCGAGGCCGGGGATGTTACGACCTCGCCCGCGGCTATCTTGGAAGCGATGGAATCGGGCAGGAGTCTTATCCTGTTCATAAAAATTCCCCGAGCGGGCATTTCCCGCAGAGAGGGTTTTTTGTCTTGCAATAGTCCTTGCCGGCCCTCACAAAAAGCGCGTGGTATTCGTTGAACATCCTGACGTCACGGTGGAGGTTGTCCATAAAGAGTTTCCGCATGTCTTCGTAACCAGGGTTCCCGCCTATTATACCATGCCTCGATAAAATCCTCCTCGTATACGCGTCTACTACGAATACCGGCCTCGCGGCGCCGTAAAGGAGTATCGAATCCGCGGTCTCGGGGCCTATGCCGTTGATTGAAAGGAGTTCGCGCCTTAAAAGGTCCGTCCTCTTTTTAAAGAGATTGTCTATGCTCCCGCCGTAATCGTCAAAGAGGCGGTTAAGGAAAGACTTTAACCTTTTCGCCTTGATATTGAAATAGCCCGCGGGGCGTATGTGTCCGGCGAGTTCATGGGCGCTTAAATCGTGCATTCCCCGCGGGGAGAGGAGTCTGTGCCTTTTAAGGTTCCTTATGGCCCTTTCTACATTTCCCCAGTTCGTGTTCTGGGTCAGTATTGCCCCGGCGATTACCTCGAAACGGGTCCTTCCCGGCCACCAGCGCTGGGGGCCGAAGGAGGAAAACAGGGCGGAGTAAAACCCCTTTAAAACCTCGCGCTGTTTTTTCGATGGCAAAACCATGCCCGCCATTATATCCCATCATAAAATTATTTCAAAAAAGAAAAACCCCGGGGATCCCATTATTACAAATAGTCTCTTTAAATACTATTTGTAAGAATTTATACTTGAGATTGAACGGGACTTGAGATACCCTTCTTTAAAGATGGTCTTCAGGATAGCGGACGCCTTGAACGTAAAAATCTCCGAACTGTTTAAGGACATAGATGCCAAGAAAGGTTAGTAAAAAAAAGAAAACGATATACAACGTTGCGGAAGACAGGCTTTCATTCTATGCCTCCGAAGAAGCTGCGTCCTACGGCAAAAGAAAGCCCTATGCCGTATATTATGACAATCCAGAACGCTCGGTAAGGCTTCTAAAGGGCGATTGCGTAGATATACTGAATAGAGCGAGAGAAAATTCCGTTGACATGATCTTTGCCGACCCGCCTTATTTTCTATCGAACGGCGGGATCACATGCCATGCCGGGAAGATGGTATCGGTCAATAAGGGGAAATGGGACAAATCCGAAGGCGTTGAAGAAGACCACAAGTTCAATCTTGAATGGCTCAAGGCGTGCCAGCGCGTTCTGAAACCGAACGGAACAATCTGGGTTTCCGGGACTACCCATATTATCTATTCGATCGGTTTTGCCATGCAAGAACTCGGTTACAAGATCTTAAACGACATCATTTGGTATAAACGCAACGCCCCGCCCAACCTCTCGTGCAGATACTTCACCCATTCGACCGAGATAATCCTGTGGGCCGCCAAGAACGCAAA
>JACRCB010000059.1 GCA_016219165.1 Deltaproteobacteria bacterium
GTATACCCCTCCCAATGACCACCCATGGAGACACTGGAATCTCAGGAGGTCTTTCCCTCCTAAAAAAACTAACACTCTAATAACCGACTAGGACATTTCTACTTTGCCAAGAATAGGACATTTCTAAATTGCCTTGACAAAGGTTCCCGCGGGAACTTGAATTTCAAACCGTAGTATGCTACATTTGGAAAGAAGTTCCGAAAGGGGTGCGAGATTGATAATCCAGTGTGAGAAGTGCGGGACAAAATACCGCCTCGACGACGCAAAGGTCGGCAAAAAAGGCGTAAAGGTCAAGTGCACGAAATGTCAGCACCTTTTTGTCGTAAAAAAGGAAGAGCCTGCCGTAAAACCCCCTGCGCCTCCCCCTGTCAGAGAAGAGCCGCCTTCAAAAGAAGAATCAGGTTTTAGATTCGAAGAGGAGAGGCCGGCCGGGGCCCCCTTTGGGATGGGAAAAGGAAAGGTAGCGGGGGTGGAAGGAGAGGAATGGAAACGGGAGGGAACACCGGAGGGAACACTGGAGGGAACAAGGGAGGCAGCCTTCGGTTTCGAAGAAGAGGAGAAACCCGAAGAGCCCGCGTCTAAAAAAACGCCGTCCGAAGAGGAGTTCGATATAAGTTTTGAAGAAAAAGTTCCGGAGGGGAAGGAAGGGATGCCCGCGGGCTACGGACTCGAAAGGGAAGAAAAACCCGCCCCCCCCGCCACCCCGGCTCCCGAGGAGGAATGGGGAACGGAGGGGTTTGAGGAAGAAAAAAAAGGCTTAAAAGAGGAAACGCCCCATTCCCCCTCACGCGGTGTGGAAAGTGGTATGGAGGCCGAAGGAGGCATGGGGGCTCTGGATGCCGCCAAAGGAGCCGGAGAGAAGTTTCCCGGAGAAGAGGAAGAAGCCCCCGCGCCCTCCGAAGAAGTTAGAGTTTCTGGGAAGGGTTATGATGTCTCTACACCTATAGACTCAGAGATAGTTGAAGAGGCCGGCTCGAAGCCCGGCAAACTCAAGTGGCTTATACTTGTTGTGCTGTTCGTCCTCTTGTACGGGGCAGCGGCGACCCTTTATATAAGCGGCGCCCTCGAATCCATGACGCGCATATTCATAACGCCCCCGGCGGGACTCTCCGAGATTAAGATAGAGAGCCTTAACGGCGTGTTCGCCGATAATGAAAAAGCCGGAAGGGTCTTCGCGGTCCAGGGAAAGATAAAAAACGTCTCCGAAGAACCCCGCACCATAAAAGTGGTGAGGGGGATAATCTACAACAGGGCCGGCAACCCCATAGCAACCATGGAGACATCCCCCGGAAGACTCGTATCGGACGAAGAGTTGAAGACCCTGCCGAAAGAGGAACTCCTTAAACGCTTCAAGGACATATCCAGCGGCTCTGTCCCGGCCAGAGGCACCATCCCGGTCATGGTGGTATTCACAGAGGCGCCGGAGGATATAGCCGAGGCCGCTCTGGAGGTGGTTCAGGACTAACAGGTTAAACGCAGGGTCCGGCGCAAGTTTATAAAAAGGCCCTCTCAAAATCCTTTTCCAATAACCTCTTAACCCCGGACTCGTACGGCGCTTTCAGCACCCGCCCGCCTTAAGACCCGGCCCGCCAATATGAGAGATTAAGGAACCTCTGAAAAATTATTTTGAGAGAACCTTTTTATAAAAAGGTTCTCTCAAACTCTCTCCAAAAATTTTCAGTTCTGGTGGGCACAGCCCACCCTAAAAGTCTTTGGAGGGGCAGGGCTCCCGTTGCTGCGAAGCATTGCAACGGGAAGCGGGAAACTTTCTACAGAAAGGTTCCCCCAAAGTATAATCTTTCAGAGCTTCCTTAACAACTTTTTTGCCGATGGAAGAACCCGAATCCATACTGGAGAAAACCTTAAAGGACATCTTAAAGGACATCTCCGCGCTTCCCGAAAGGGCCATGCAACTTGTGCTCCTCGGCCGGAGGCTAAAGCCCCTTGCTCCGGAGGATACCGCCCGTATCCTTTCGCTTCTTTACACAAAAGAGCCTGGACTGCCCGGCGTGCGCAGGCTTAAGGGCATCCTTGCGGACCCCGAGGCGCTTAAGGAGATACTCGGGCCCCAAGGGCACAAACTCACCTGTCTTGCCTCTTTAGAAATGGGATTGAGAAAAGTAAGCCGTCTCTTTACCGACCTGCCGCCCCACAAAAAAGGTGTTTACGGTTACGATAAGGAGGAAGAGGCGAAGATGGAACTCTTAAGCCTCGGACAAAGAAGGGCGCTCTCAAAGACTAACGTAAAAGACACCCTCGACCGGCTCCTTTCCGACCCTGACCCGGTAGTCGTATCGAACCTCCTCAATAACCCGAGGATAACCGAAAGGGAAGCGCTCAATATCGCCTCGAAAAGGCCGAACTCTCCTGCAACGCTTAAACTCCTCGTTACCCACAGGAAATGGTCGAAGAGTTATCCTGTTGTAATGGCCGTGGTCTTAAACCCCTATACGCCGCCGAGGGTCTCAACCGGGCTGCTTCCTCTCCTGTTATCGCAGGACCTTAAACTCGCAGCCAATGACAAGACCCTGCATCCGCAGGTAAGGGGAGCCGCCGGGGAACTTCTCAGGGAGAGGGAGCGGGGATAGGGGAAATCTCTTAAGCAGACCGCCGGAGAGGATTTTAAAATTTTTGGAGGCATGAGAATCTTTGCGGAAGCGATGCGTAAACAGGGATTAGCGCGAGGTTATAAAAAGGTTTCCGCCGGAAAGTGATTCAGGCCTTCTTTTCTTTGCCTTTTTCTTCCCCGATATTTTCCTTCGCAGGCGTTATATCTATATCCTCGGACGTAGCCTTCTTAAAGTTCCTCAAGGCCTTTCCAAGACCGGTTCCTATCTCGGGGAGTTTTTCCCTGCCGAAGAGTATGAGGATTATGACAAGTATAAGGACAAGTTCTGTCGTGCCTACACCGAACATACTTTTCACCCCTTGCCTTCGATATTATGGTTATGAAACGGTTTTTGGTGTAAAATAAGTACTTTACTCATTAATGATGGCAAAATAACCGGTAAATGTCAATAAAAACGTCGAACGGGAAGATACTGTTCTTTTTTTTCTCTCTTTTTTTACATGCCGGGGCCATAGGTATTCTCCTTATGGCCGGGGAAGTTAGGATATTTCTCAAACCATCGCCATATAAAAGGAACCCTGTCTTCGTGGATGTTATCGACCTCCTGCCCGGGAATGGCACAGGGTTCGCACAGGGGGGCGGACAGGGCGGGGTACCCACCCGCAGGGTGGGTCGGGGGGGAGGGGGGGGGCCGGAAAAAAGACCCGGCCCGGCGCTCCGGGCAACCGTTAGAAAACCATTTGCGAGCGGGAAAGGCACGGGCCAGAGAGAACTTTCAATGTCCCGCGCGCCGCAGAAAAACCTGCAACTGGCCGAACCCTTAAAAGATAAACAAAACACCCCGTCCACTCAAAAAGAAGGAGAAGCGCCATCCGCAGGGGTAACAATAGGAACACCTCCCTCGAAAAGGGGGTCTCAAGCCACAAGGGCCATAACTCAAGAAAGCGGCGGCGGTGGCGAAGGCGGCGAAGGTGGAGGGGATGAAGGTGGAGGGGGAGGTAGAGGAGGAGGCGAAGGTGGAGGTGGTGGATGGGGAGGTGGCAGAGGTGGTGGCAGTGGTGGCGGAGGAGGAGGGGGAGGGGGTAAGTGGGGTCTAAAACTCTTCCCGACCGAGCAGAGGCTTACGGAACTTGCGCAGGACTATGAAAAGGATTCCCCAAAGGAAGAAAAGGGCAAAACCCTCGCCCTCAACACAGCGGAACTCAAGTATCAAAAATACCTTCTTTCCATGAAGCAAAGAATAGAGGCTTACTGGGATTACCCCTCCTCTTCAGTGAGAAACGGGGAACAGGGAAGATTGACAATCGATTTCACCATAACGAAAGACGGCGGCGTGGACAATATAAAACTTGTAAAGTCCTCTAACTATCCGGCGCTCGACGACGCCGCTATTACGGCGCTGAAACTCGCCACTCCCTTCAGCCCCTTCCCGCCCGGCTTCGATATAGGGAGCGTGAACATACACGCCAGCTTCGAATACCAAATCCTCTACTCCAGAAGGCGGTAAGGCGCGGGGTTTAAGCCGGTGTCCGGGAGAGCGGGGTACCCACCCGAAGTGTGGGTCGGGAGAACTTTTTTGCAAAGAAGTTCCCTCAAACTCTTTTCAACTACCCCTTAATATCCCATCTTAGCCGGGGTTCCCTTGCGGCCATTGTCTCATCGACACGGGATGTCTTTGTGGTAAGGGGCGCGTTCTTCAATAGCGCGGGGTCCTCGACCGCCTCTTTTGCGATACTTTTCATCGCGTCTATGAACCCGTCGATGGTGGAAAGGCTCTCTGTTTCAGTCGGCTCGACCATGATTGCGCCGGGAACAACGAGAGGGAAGTAGACCGTAGGCGGATGGAAGCCGTAGTCGATCAGCCTCTTTGCGATATCGAGGGTCGTAACACCGAAGCGAGATTGATATTTATCCGAAAAGACGCACTCGTGCATGCAGGTTCTGTCATACGGAAGGTGGTAGTCCTTCTTAAGCCTCTCTTTTATGTAGTTTGCGTTGAGGATAGCGGCCTCGCTCGCATGTTTAAGCCCCTCCCCTCCAATGCGCCTTATATACGCGTAAGCCCTGACCATGATGGAAAAGTGTCCGTAAAACGCCTTGAGCCTGCCGATGGATTTTTCCCCTTTGAAGTCCAGGACGTATCTTTCCCCTTTTTTCCTTATCCGCGGCAGCGGCAGATACGGGGCGAGAATCTTTTTTACTCCGAGCGGCCCGCTTCCGGGCCCGCCTCCCCCGTGGGGGGTTGAAAAGGTCTTGTGGAGATTGAGCTGCACGAGGTCCACACCCATATCTCCGAGTTTCATAAACCCCATAAGCGCATTCAGATTCGCCCCGTCGCAGTATACAAAGGCCCCCCTCGAATGGACTATGTCCGCTATCTCCTTTATATTTTCCTCAAAAAGCCCGAGGGTGTTAGGGTTTGTGAGCATAAGCGCGGCAGTATCCTTATCGATATGGCTTTTTACCCCCTCGGGGGTCAGGATACCCTTGCCTTCCGATGCGACCCTCACGACATCGAACCCCGCAAGGGAGGAACTCGCGGGGTTTGTCCCGTGCGCGGTATCCGGTATCAATATCTTTTTCCTCGGACGGCCTTTATCCTTAAAGTACGCCCCTATCATAAAAAGTCCGCAGAGTTCTCCCTGCGCCCCGGCCGCGGGCTGGAGCGTCATGGAGTCCATCCCGCTTATCTCCGAGAGATACATGGAAAGTTCATGCATCAAGGCGAGGGCGCCCTGACAGAGTTCCGCCGGAGAGTAAGGGTGCAGCATGGAAAAACCGGCAAGCCTTGAGATATCCTCGTTTACCTTCGGGTTATACTTCATCGTGCAACTTCCGAGCGGATAGAAGCCGCTGTCGACCCCGAAGTTCTTTTGCGAAAGCCGCGTGTAATGCCTGACACACCCGGCCTCGCCGGCCTCGGGAAAACCCCGGATATCGCCCCGCAAAAACCTCCCGGGGATGGCGTCTTCGGGGTTAACCACGGGCACGTCCGAGTCCGGCGGCTCCACCCCCACCCTGCCTTCCGAGGATATTTCGAATATGAGAGGAACTTCTCTTTCTTCCATGTCTGAAAAACCCCAAGAGAAGGCTTAAGGAATCTCTGAAGAATTCTTTTGAGAGGAACTTTTTATAAAAAGTTTCTCTCAAACTCTCTTCAAAAATTTTCAGTTACTATAGGTGGCTGCCCCACCCTAACCGAAAAACCATATGAATTTATTGACAAAAATAAGCGGGTGGGGCAGCCACCTATAACTGAAAGTCTTTGGAAAGGGGTTTGGGGGAGAACCTTTCCGACCCACCCTGCGGGTGGGTGCCCGAAGGTTTCCCCCAAAAAGCATTTAATCAGAGTTTCCCTATCATATTGACGGAAGGTAGTTTTTGAGAGAGCCTTGAAAGCAGCCATAATCCACGACTGGCTCACGGGAATGAGGGGAGGGGAGAAGGCCCTCGAGGTCCTGTGCGAACTCTACCCCGATGCCCACATCTACACCCTGCTGCACAAAAAAGGTTCTGTGTCCGCAGCCATCGAGGGGATGAGCATAAAGACATCTTTCGTGGGGGGGCTGCCTTTTTCAGAGAAAAATTACCGCTGCTATCTCCCGCTCTTTCCCATGGCAATAGAGAGATTCGACCTTAAAGGGTACGACCTTATAATATCCTCGAGCCATTGCGTGGCGAACGGGGTTATACCGCCGCCGGATTCTTTCCACGTCTCTTATACGTACACGCCGATGCGCTACGTCTGGGACCTCTATAACGATTACTTCGGAAGAGAGCGGACAGGATGGCTCTCCGGCAAGGTGATAGGCCTGTTCGCGCATTATCTGAGGATGTGGGATATATCTTCGAGCGCGAGGGTGGATGATTTTATCGCGATATCGAACCATGTGGCGAAGAGGATAGAGAAGTATTACAGAAGGACGTCCACGGTCATCTACCCCCCGGTCGATTGCGGCAGGTTTGCCGTCTCGCGGGATATCGGCGATTACTACCTCGTTGTTTCCGCGTTCGCGCCGTACAAGAGGGTCGACCTGGCGATAGAGGCGTTTAACCGGCTTGGGCTTGACCTTAAAGTCATAGGCACGGGGCAGGATGAAAAAAGGCTTAAAAGGATTGCCGGTAAAAGCATCGAATTCCTCGGCTGGCTGGACCCGGAGGCGCTTAAGGGATATTATGCGGGATGCAGGGCCCTTATATTCCCCGGGGAGGAGGATTTTGGCATCGTGCCCCTTGAGGCCATGGCATCCGGCAGGCCCGTAATCGCCTATGCAAAAGGGGGTATACTCGAGACGGTCTTGCCGCTGGGCCTTCCCAAAGGCGCCCCGACAGGGGTTTTCTTCCGCGAGCAGACCCCGGAATCCCTGATTGATGCGGTAAGGATATTTGAAAAAAGCGCGGGCAGGTTCGACCCGGCAAGGATAAGGGAACACGCCTTAATGTTCGACAGGGCCATATTCAAGGAGAAGATACATAATCATATCGAGCGCAGATACAGGGAGTTTAAGGGGATAGATGCTTAAGAAGAATAAAGAACTTTACCGGACCCTTCTCTTTATATCGGACCTTCTGGCGATAGTATCGGCGTGGATGGCCGCCTATTATCTGCGTTTTTCGAGCGGGCTTATCCCGGTCTACTACCCGGCGGCGAGTCAGGGGCATATCTGGTTTATCCTCCTTCCCGTAGTGGCGGTCATATGGGGGATTATTTTCAGGGCGTTCGGCCTCTACGGCCCCAGAAAGATAGGCTCGTATATCCCGGAGGTGCGGGATATAATAAAGGCTTCTTCCCTGGCGCTGTTACTCCTTGTGGCGGTAACGTTTTTTTTAAGGCGCTACGCCCTATCGAGGCTTGCCATTGCGATATTCGGGGGTATAAGCGTTGTTTTTCTGGCCGTGGAGCGGGTATCTTTCAGGGAGATGCTTAAGTCTCTGAGAAGAAAGGGATACAATATAAAAAACGCCGTCATTGTCGGCACAGGCCCTGCCGCGGGAGAACTCTTTGAAAGGTTGGAGATGCACCCGGATACGGGGATAAAGGTCTTGGGTTTTGTGGCCTGCGACAGCCGTACAGTGGGGACGACGATAAAGGGCGCGGAGGTCATCGGCGTATACGAAGACATAAGGGGGATTATAACCGGTAAAGGGATAGACGAGGTGATTATGGCGCTGGGCCTCGAAGAGCACAACAGAGTGGCCGATGTCTTGAAGAGTATAGGGGATGAGGCCGTGGACATAAAGGTGGTCCCGGACATCTATGAACTCATAACGCTTCGGGGAGGGGTCGAGGACCTCGACGGAATACCCATAGTGTCGCTTCGGGGCACGCCGCTTTACGGATGGAATTTCGTTTTAAAGAGGGTTTTTGACGCGGTCTTTGCCGCCGCGGGAATGGTCATTACATCCCCGCTTATGTTTGTGATAGCGGTGATAATAAAACTCACATCTCCCGGCCCTGTTTTTTTCAGGCAGGAAAGGATGAGTATAGGAGGCGACACGTTCGAGCTGCTTAAATTCCGTTCCATGAGGGTCAATGCTGAAAAGGATACCGGCCCGGTGTGGGCGGCGTCGGGGGACCCGAGGAGAACCCCTTTCGGGGCGTTTTTAAGAAAAACGTCCCTCGATGAACTCCCTCAACTCCTGAACGTCCTCAAGGGCGAGATGAGCCTTGTCGGCCCAAGGCCGGAGAGGCCGGTCTTTATAAAAGACTTTAGGAAAACAATACCCCGCTACATGCTCAGGCACAAGATGAAGGCCGGTATCACCGGCTGGGCGCAGGTAAGCGGCCTCAGGGGGAATACGGACTTGAGAAAAAGGATAGAACACGACCTCTATTACATAGAGAACTGGTCGCTTTCCCTCGACTTAAAGATAATACTCCTTACGGTATGGAGGGGGTTTGTAAACACGCATGCCTATTAGCGACACTCCGGGAGCATCAAAATTCTCCGCCATAAATGGCCTGCCTGTGCGTCGCACGCAGACAGGCGGAGAATTTTGATGGCAAGGCGGGCAACCCATTTAGAGGCTATGGGGCTATGGATTTCGTGGGACATGACGGGATTACCGTGAACAGGGATTTTTTAGTCCTTCTCAAGGCCCACAACCTCGCGGGTTTCGAGGCCCTGATGAATCTTTCCGGCGGGACGGTAATAAAGAAAAGAAGGGAGAGGAGTGTGGTAAGGATTGAACTGCCCGGAACTGCGCACCCTGGCGGTAAAAACGGCGGTAAAAAGAGGTGCTTTTACCTCAAGCGCCATTACTCCTGCGCAGCCAGGGGGGTAAGGAGGCTTTTTCCGTCCATGGGCGCTTCGGAGGACGGAAAAAACGAGTGGGAAAAGATACTGCTCTTGAGGGAGTTCGGTTTCCCCACGGTGGTCCCCGCCGCCTTCGGGGAGAAGGGAAAAGAATCCCTGGTCCTTACCGAAGAGATATACGAAGGCGTGAGGGTTGAAGATTACATCCCGACCCTTTCATCGGACATTATGGGGTTTGAGGGGGTTCTTAAAAAGAGGGCGCTCATACGAAAGGTCGCGGCCTTCGCAAGGAAGTTCCATGAAAAGGGGTTCTACCATCAGGACTTTTACCTCGGACATTTTTTCATAAGGCCCGAGAGCGGGGAACTCTTCATACTCGATGTGCAGAGGGTTCAGAGAATGGAGAACCTCAAAGAGAGGTGGATTGTGAAGGACCTCTCGCAGATTGCGTTCTCGGCGAAGAATACCGTGAATTTTTCGTCCACTGACCTCGTGCGCTTCGGCCATGAGTATCTGGGGAAGGAGAAGTTTTCGGAAGGGGATAAAAAGGCGATAAGGAAGATACTTTCCAAATCCCGGAGGATAGCGAGACACACGGTGAAATTACTCGAAAGGAGAAGGAAGGCCGCCCGATGAGATACCCTGAGCTTAAAATAAGAAAATTCCATTTCCTCGTTACGGGAGGGGCCGGATTCATCGGCTCGAACCTCATATTCAAACTTCTGGAGAACGGCCAGCGCGTGACCGCAATCGACAATTTCATCACGGGGAAGAGAAAGAACATAGAGGATATAGAAAGGTTTGTGAAGGAAAACAATATGACGGAGGAGGACTTCCGGTTCATAGAGGGGGATATAAGGGATACGGAATTATGCATGAATTCGACCGCCGGCGTCGATTACATCCTCCACAATGCGGCAATGGGTTCCGTTACGCGTTCCGTCGAAGACCCGGTTGTAACGACCGACATAAACGTTGTCGGCACGGTGAATATGCTCCATGCCTCACTGGGCAGGAAGGTAAAGCGGTTTATATACGCCTCTTCGTCCTCGGTTTATGGGGATTCCGGGGGATTGCCGAAAAAAGAGGGGGAGGAGGGCTGGCCCCTGTCTCCCTATGCGGCGAGCAAGGTCTCATGCGAACTCTTCGCCGGGACGTTCCATGACGTCTACGGACTGCCCGTAATAGGGCTCAGGTACTTTAACGTCTTCGGCCCGAGGCAGGATGCCTCTTCCCCTTATGCGGCCGTCGTACCGATATTCATAAAGAAGCTGCTTTCAGGGGAGCCTCCCCTGATAAACGGGGACGGGGACACGACAAGGGATTTTACGTATGTGGATAACGTGGTGGATGCGAATATAAGGGCGGCCTTCGCCCCGAAGGAGGCGCTCGGGAAGGCGTATAACATAGCCTGCGGCAGGGAAGTAACACTGAACGAACTCTATGGAAAGATAGCTTCGCTCCTCAATAAAGACATAAAGCCCGTCTACGGCCCAGAAAGAAAGGGGGACATCCGG
This sequence comes from Deltaproteobacteria bacterium, assembly GCA_016219165.1. Taxonomy (GTDB): domain Bacteria; phylum Desulfobacterota; class GWC2-55-46; order GWC2-55-46; family DRQE01; genus JACRCB01. The sequence goes on from JACRCB010000059.1 coordinate 10,344, forward strand.
AAAAGTTTTGCCGACGTAAGCAGGGCAAAGGAGTCTTTAAAGTACATTCCGTCCGTTGATTTCGAAAAGGGGCTCGAACTCTCCATAGATTGGTACGGGAAGAATCTCTAAGGAATCTCTGAAAAATTGTATCTCTGGGGGAACCTTTCCGACCCACCCTGCGGGTGTGTGCCCGAAGTTTCCCCCAGACCCCCTCCAAAGACTTTTAGGGTGGGCTGTGCCCACCAGAACTGAAAATTTTTGGAGAGCGATTGAGAGAACCTTTTTATAAAAAGGTTCTCTCAAGATGCTTTTTCAGAGATTCCTTAACGACCTCCATGGAAGAGAAATACTCGCGGGTCCGTTGCGGGCAGTCTCAAAGTATGCTATAGAAGATAGACTTGATGGCGGAGTGAGGAAGATGGTAAGACTTCTGAATGTTAAAAGGGCACATTCCATAATAAGGGGTTTCAAGGATGCGCGGGTTCTTGTCGTGGGCGACCTCATTATGGACCATTTCATCTGGGGGAAGGTAACGCGCATCTCCCCCGAGGCCCCTGTCCCGGTGGTGGACGTAACTGAAGAGACCATACTCCTGGGCGGCAGCGCCAACGTCGTGAATAACATCCACAGCCTCGGGGGAAGGTCTTATCTGGCGGGGGTGGTCGGAGGGGACGACGACGGGAGAAGGCTTGTAACGATATTGAAGGAGAAAGGCATCCCGACGGACGGGATAGCAGTCGACGCCAACCGCCCCACGACCATAAAGACGCGCATCGTAGCGCACAACCAGCAGGTGGTGAGGTTCGACCGCGAGAAGAAAGACCCTATCCGAAGGGGGGTCGTAAAGAGGGTCTCTGACTATATAAGGAAGACGGTGGGGCGCTCGGATATAGTGGTCGTATCAGATTATGCAAAGGGGATGGTAACGGAGGATATGCTCCGTCTCGTAAGGGAACTCACCGGGGCCTCGGACAAGCCCGTTATAGTTGACCCGAAGGTGGAACATTTCGATTATTACAGGGGGGTCACCCTCGTTACCCCCAATAACGTCGAGGCAGGCCTTGCATCGGGTATAGAGATAGAAGACGAGGCAAGTCTTAAAGAGGCGGGGTATGCGCTTGTAAAAAGGCTCGGATGCAAGGCCCTTCTCATAACGAGGGGGGAGAGCGGGATGAGCCTTTTCGAGGGGACAACGGACGTCCACATACCGACCGTTGCAAAAGAGGTTTATGACGTAAGCGGCGCAGGCGATACGGTCACCGGGGTAATGGCGCTTTCCCTTGCCGCGGGGGCAACGCTTAAAGAGGCCGCGGTATTGGCGAACCTCGCCGCGGGCATCGTCGTTGAAAAGGTCGGCACCGCAACCGTAAGCCCGGAGGAACTAGCCGGCGCGGTCTCTACATGGCTCAAGAGAAGGGATTAGCCGTGCGGCCGGTATTGCCTCTCCCTGTTAAGTTCTTTGCGAGTATTATCTCGCGCGATGCGAAATTCATGGAAGAGGCGCTCGATAGACTTAAATCTCGGTTCGGAGAGGCGGATTACCTGAGTTCACCCCTGCCGTTTGACTGGACTGATTACTACGCAAAGGAGATGGGAACGGACCTCCTCAGGAGGGTCGCATCCTTTGAAAGACTCATGGCCGCGGAAAAGTTGCCGGAGATAAAGATATTTACAAACGGCGTTGAAGGGGTTTTCACGCACGAAGGCAAAAGGGCCGTCAATATAGACCCCGGTTATCTTACGCGCCATAACCTCGTGTTGGCCTCGTGTAAGGATTTTTCTCACAGGGTATACCTCGGTATGGGGGTATACGCGGAGGTAACGCTTATCTTCAGGAACGGCGAATATACGCCGCTTCCGTGGACATACCCCGACTACGGCAAGGACTCCTTAAGGGGCATATTCAAAGAGATTAGAAGCCGTTACGCGGCAAAACTCAAGGAGGGGGGCCAAGGTGCTAAATAGCATGACGGGTTACGGCAGGGGCGAGGCGACGCTTGGCCCTGAGAGTTTCTCAATCGAGCTCAAGTCCCTCAACCACCGCTATCTCGATATAAATATCCGCACCCCCGAAAGGTTCTTTCCCCTCGATACGAGGTTCCGGGAATATATAAAGAAGAGGTTCTCGAGGGGCGCTTTTTCCCTGTACATTAACCCTAAGGGTTACGGGAGGGCGGCGTTAAGGCCCAATATCGCGCTTGCGAGAGCGTACGTTGAGAGCGCAAGGGAACTTAAGGCCGCGCTCGGCCTTAAGGGGGACGTTGACGTCGAGTCGCTCCTCAAGATGAAGGATATATTCGTTTTCCCTGAAGGCCCAAACGACGCCGAAAGGGATTGGAAGAATATCAGCCGGGGGTTAAACAAGGCGTGCGAGGGGCTATCCGGGATGAGGAAACGGGAGGGGGGGGAACTCAAGAAAGATATTGAGAAGAGGCTTAAAAATATCCATGGGTTGAAAGAGAAGATAGGCAAGGCCGTCCCGGCATACCTTGAGCGCTACAGGGAGAGGTTAAAAAGCGAGATGGCCGTTCTGCTTGGGGAGGGCAAAAGCGAGGACGCCATTGCGGCAGAGGCGGCGATATTTGCGCAGAGGACCGATATTTCCGAAGAGATTGCGAGGCTTAAGAGCCACACGGAACAATTCCGCCGTTATATGGGGTTTAGGGAGCCGGTCGGCAGAAGGCTGGATTTTCTCTGTCAGGAGGTTATCAGGGAGGCGAACACCATCGGAAGCAAGTCGCCCGGCATAAAGATAACGCAGATGGTAGTTGAGATAAAAGCGGAACTGGAAAAGATAAGGGAGCAGGTTCAGAATATAGAATAGCCCGGCAGGGGGAAGTTTAGAAGTTTTTGAAGAGAGTTTGAGAGAAACTTTTTACAAAAAGTTTCTCTCAAGGTACTTTTTCAGATGTTCCTTAGAGCGCCCGGGCCGGCCCCATGAAGGAAAAGACGAAGAAAAAGATAATGGAAAAGACCGGAAGGCTATTTATAGTCTCCGGCCCCTCCGGCGCAGGCAAGAGCACCCTCTGCAGGAAGGCCATAAAGCATTTCGGCAACCTGTTTTTTTCCATCTCCTACACCACGAGGGAACCGAGGCCCGGGGAGGTGGACGGTCGGGATTACAGGTTTGTACACGGCGGGCGGTTCAGGGAGATGATAAAGGGGGGCGAGTTTCTGGAGTACGCGACGGTCCACGGCAATCTCTACGGAACCCGTAAAAAGGACGTGTCGGATGCGCTTGGCCGTTCTTACGATATCCTCCTCGATATAGACGTCCAGGGGGCCGAAAAGGTGAGAAAAAAGTTGCATGGAGGCGTTTACATATTCCTCCTCCCTCCCTCAATGGAGGACTGTCTTAAAAGGCTCGATAAAAGGGGGGACGTATCTTCAAAAGAACTCAAGAAAAGGCTTAAAAGAGCCATGGAAGAGATAAAAAAGTCGCGTCTCTACGATTACATAATAATAAACGACGACATCAATGGCGCGTTTGAAAGGCTGAAGTCCGTGATAACGGCGGAAAGACTGAGAGAAGTGAGGATGAGGGGAGAGATAAAAAGGCTCTTTAAAATATAGTGGAAATCCGGTATAGTATGTAAGTACGGGTTTTTGTCCGGCGGTTTAATACTCATCCGTAAAGAGGAGGCGTTATATATGGCAAGGATTACGATAGAGGATTGTTTAAAAAAGGTGCCGTCGAGGTTCGCCCTTGTGCACATCGCGGCCCAGAGGGCGAGGCAGCTTGTAAAGGGCGCGCCGAAACTTGTGGAATCCGACAACAGGGCCGTGGTTACGGCCTTAAGAGAGATTGCCGCGGGCAAGGTATACGGCGAGGGAAACCTTGAAGAGGGCTCGAAGAAGTAGGGGCCGGATGCAAACGCAATA
>JACRCB010000002.1 GCA_016219165.1 Deltaproteobacteria bacterium
CAGCCACTCGGCGCAAGGTGCGAGGCGAGAAAACTCTCAACATCCGAATAGGTGTAGGCTGAGACTGATTGGGGATTTATGAGAATGACGAGGAAAATGAAAAGAACGAGAAAAGAACGAGAAAAGAACGAGAAAAGAAAACCCCGCGCTTGATGCTATATGGAAAGGTTCCGGAGTCTAACCCTTGCATGGAGGCTTCCTTTTAGAAGAGGTCAGAACCGGGCAAACTGTAACATATATAACTTAATATGTCAAGAATAATTTACCCGAATGGGTAGGGATGCAGATGTATTTAGCCTCCCTCCAAGACTTTCGGACGCGGGACATGAAGGTTCCGGAGATGAGACTACCCATGAGAACCTTGTCCATGGAAAAAAGGGAGGCAGGGAGAACCTTTCACAAAGAGTTCTCCCCCCGTTTTTCCGCTTGCCATAAGTTGAATCTTTCTGATAATATTAAGCGTGCGGAGAGAAAGGAGATTTTATGTTCAATTACCTTCTGAGCTTTTTTTCAAATGACCTCGCCATAGACCTCGGAACGGCGAGCACGCTCATATATGTCAAGGGCAAGGGGATTGTGATAAACGAACCCTCGGTTGTGGCCGTCAAGAAAGACGGCCGCGGCAAGAGGGTCCTTGCGGTCGGGAAAGAGGCGAAGGCAATGCTCGGCAAGACCCCGGGCAATATCGCGGCGATAAGGCCTCTTAAAGACGGCGTGATAGCGGACTTCGAGGTGACGGAAGAGATGCTCAAATACTTTATCGCCAAGGTCCACAACCGCCGCCTCCTTGTGCGCCCGAAGATACTAGTCGGGGACCCTTCGGGCATAACTCAGGTGGAGATGAGGGCCGTGAAGGAATCCGCCTATTCGGCCGGCGCAGGCGAGGTCTTTCTCATAGAGGAGCCCATGGCCGCGGCCATAGGGGCGGGACTTCCCATTACGGAACCTTCTGCGAACATGATAGTGGATATAGGGGGCGGCACATCCGAGATAGCCGTAATCTCGCTTTCAGGCATAGTAAGGGCCAAGTCCCTGAGGGTGGGCGGGGACAAACTCGACGAGGCAATCATCCAGTACATAAAGAGGAAATACAACCTCTCGATAGGCACGGGAGTAGCGGAAAACATAAAGATTACGCTGGGGCTTGCCCTGCCGGACGAGGAAGGTCAGACAATGGAAATAAAGGGTTCGAACCTCGTAACAGGCATACCCGCAACCATAGAGATAGCCGCCGGGGAAATCAGGGAGGCGCTTACCGAACCGATAAATGCGCTCATAGACGCCATAAAGCAGGTGCTTGAGATGACGCCTCCGGAACTCGCCGCGGACATGGTGGACAAGGGCATAATGCTCGCCGGAGGAGGGGCGCTCATTAGAAATCTCGATACGATAATACGGGAAGAGACCCACCTTCCGGTTACGGTCGCCGAAGACCCGCTTACGTGCGTTGTCAGGGGCGCGGGCAAATTACTCGATGAAATCAAACTCTTAAGGGAAGTAACCATACAGAACTGAAACATGCTCTCTTTTGTAAAGCGCCACCAGGTCATACTTGCCTCGATAATCCTATCTCTATTCTCGCTCCATCTCTCATCCCTCGTAAGGAAAGGCACCGGCGGAGAGGTGATAGTAAGGGCCGTCCTCTCTGCCGTAACCTCTCCGTTTGAGAGAACACTCGTCCGGATGGAAACGAAGGTCAAGGGGGTGTGGGGAGGCTACATCTACCTTGTGGGGCAGAGAGCGGAAAACGAAAATCTAAAAAAAACCATCTACACCCTCACGGACGAAAACAACAAACTCAAGGAAGAACTGAGCCTTGATTCGAGGATGAAGGAACTGCTCAAATTCAAGGAGGAGTCCGCCGTTCCAACCCTCGCCGCGAGGATAATCGGCATGAGCAATTTCGGCGCGGGGGGGGGCTGGGCAAGAACCCTCACCCTTGACAGGGGCTCGCTTGAGGGGGCCGAGGTCGATATGCCGGTGGTAAGCCCGCGGGGAGTTGTTGGGAGAATCATCGAAGTTACGCAACGCACCTCAACGGTGCTTCTGCTTGTGGACCCGAGGTCGAATATCGACGTGACGGTACAGAGGACACGGATAAGGAGTGTAGCGGAGGGCAACGGCACATCTCTTACACTCAAATACGTAAGACCGTTCGACGACGTGCAGGAAGGGGACGTGGTTACCACCGCGGGACTGTCTGGAATATTCCCCAAGGGGCTTTATGTGGGGGAGGTTACGACAGTAGAGAGGGGAGAGGACAATCTGTTTAGATACATCGAGGTCAAGCCCGCTTCGGATATAAGAAAACTCGAAGAGGTGCTCATAGTCAAAGAGAAACAGAACCTCCTTTCGGGTATCGAAAGGGCCGGGAAGTCAATCCCCTGACCTTTGCCGTTTTCTCCGGAACCGGTGCGTAAAGGGTTATTAAGATGAAGGACTTTTTTATATTTCTGCCGCTTACAGTAGTGTACCTGGCGTTTAAGGCGGCCGTTTTTCCGTCTCTTCCGCTGCCCGATATCACACTTCTCATAGTCCTCTTTGTGGCGCAGAAGGGGGCATCGGTTGGAGGGGCGCTCTTAAGTTTCGTTCTCGGATACGTGGATGACGTCTTCTCAGGCGCAATCATCGGCTCCACCTCGTTTGCCCTGGCGCTCACCTTCGGTGTGGCGTATCTACTGTCGCGGAAGGTGCATTTCTCCACCGTCGCCGCCATGGCAATCGGCAGCGCAGGCCTGGACCTTTTTAAATGGGTCCTAATACTGGCCGCCCTGGGCTTAAGCGGCGTGAAATTCCCGTTTATGCCTCAGATACTCCTGACCGTAACCGTTACGGGGTTCTTCGCCCCGGTGATACTGCCCTTTTTCCGGCGGCTCTCGGCCACGAAGGTTCCGGGCGCCCAACGCGGGGGAGAGAGGTGAAAGATAACCATTTATGCAGCGTTAAGAATCTCTCATAAAAAATTTCCACTAAAGCGGGGCCGGGAGTGAAGGAATATTTTTTAGACAAGGAACCGAAAGAGTTTAAGTCGCGGGTCTTTTTCGCCCTGTGGGTTGTGCTCTTTGCCTTTTCGGTGCTCGTCATAAGGCTGTGGTATCTGCAGATAATAAGAGGCTCGCACTTCAGCGAACTCTCCCGCACGAACAGTATCCGCCTCATAAAGGCGCAGGCCCCCAGAGGCATAATATACGACAGAAACGGCGGCATACTCGCCGAAAATAGACCCGGCTTTGACCTCTCGATAATCCCCGAGGATGTTCAGGATTGGGAAAAGACGAAAAAATTCCTTACAAGGCTGGCGGGCATAGATGAAAAAACCATAGAGGAACGGTTGAGAAAGGCGCGGGGGCGCCCTCCCTACAGGCCGGTAAAACTTAAAGAGGACCTGACGTGGGAGGAGATGGTCAGGGTTGCCGCTTATAAATTCGAACTCCCGGGCGTGGACATAGACGTCGGCCAGAAAAGGATATACGCATACAACGAGGCCACTACACACCTCATGGGGTATCTCGGCGAGATAAGCGAAAGAGAGTATTCGGAATTCAGGACCGAGGAAGAAAACCCATACAGTCCCGGAGACGTAATCGGCAAGGCCGGAGCGGAGCTTGCGTTCGAAGACGAACTCATGGGCATAAACGGCGGCAAACAGATTGAGGTAGACGCCCTCGGAAGGCTCGTAAGCGTCATAAAGAACATAAACCCCTATCCGGGCAATAACGTCCACCTCACCATCGACCTTCAGGCCCAGATTGCCGCATGGGAGGCGATGGAGGGAAGGGCGGGCGCGGTCGTAGCCATGGACCCGCAAACGGGAGAGGTCCTTGCGATGGTGAGCACCCCTTCCTACAACCCCAACGACCTTATAGACGGCGTTTCCGAGGAGGAGTGGACGGCCATCGTCCAGAACCCCATGAAGGTGCTTACAAACAGGGTGATACAGGGGCTTTACCCTCCGGCGTCAACCTTCAAGGTCATAACGGCGGCCGCGGCTTTGGAGGAAGGCGTTATAGACCCCTCGACGAAGATATACGCCGGCCCTTCGTTTAAGTACGGCAACCATGAATACCGCGACTGGAAGGAGGAGGGGCACGGAACAATAGACGTGCACAGGGCTATCGTTGAGTCCGCGGATACATTCTTCTACCAGGTGGGGCTTAAGGTCGGCCTTGAGAGGCTCGCCCGGTATTCAACACTTTTCGGCTTCGGGCAGAAAACAGGCATTGCATTTACAAACGAAAAGAACGGGCTTGTGCCGACGGCGGAATGGAAAAAGAGGGTTTACGGGGCCCCGTGGTTCGAGGGGGAGACAGTCTCCGTTTCGGTCGGGCAGGGTTTCATGCTCACGACCCCGCTTCAACTCTTGAACGCATATTCGGCGATAGCAAACGGCGGGACCCTCTATGTCCCTCAACTCGTTGGGAGCGTAGACGCACCCGAGGGCGTTGCGATTAGAAAATTTACTCCCGTGGAAAAAAGGCGCATAGACATCTCGGGGAAGACCCTTGCTGTCTTAAAAGACGCCCTCCGGGGGGTTGTGGCGGAGGACGGGGGGACGGCGAGGTTCCTTAACTCATACGGGCTCGATATCGCGGGCAAGACCGGCACGGCGCAGGTCATGAGGATGAGGGAGAGGATAAAGAATGTGAACAGCATACCCTACAAATTCCGCGACCACGGCTGGTTTGTGGGGTATGCCCCGTCTGACGACCCGAAGATAGCGGTTGTGGTCTTGGTGGAGCACGGCGGATTCGGCGCATCTTCAGCCGCGCCGGTGGCGCTTAAGGTGATGCAGGCTTATCTCGAGAAAAAGCCTGAAATAACGCCTCAGGACGGGTCTTCCGGCCCCGTCGCCGCGGAAAAAGGGCCGCCGGCCGCCGGTAAAAATGACGGAGACGGCGGGGGAGACCTGTAAATGGCGGAAGGGAACTTATGATAGAAAAAAGGCTGCTCGCACAAATAGACTGGATTCTTATCTCCACAACCCTTGTTCTCGCCCTTGTCGGGATTGCCAGTATCTACAGCGCAACGTATCTTGAGGAACCCTCGCTCTATCAGAGGCAGACCTACTGGCTCCTTATAGGGGCGGCCATAATGCTCCCGGTGGTCATTGTGGATTACTCCATACTCGACAGGTTCGCTTACGTTATCTATGCGGCGTCAATCCTGACCCTCATCTTCGCCCTTATTTTCGGACGCACGGTCGGGGGCGCGCAGAGGTGGATATCCATCGGTTTCGTATCCATCCAGCCCTCCGAATTCGCAAAGTTATCCTTTATCCTCGCACTTTCAAAACACCTGAGCACAAAGGACGTCTCCAGAAAGGGGCTGGGGTTAGAGCAACTTATAGTGCCGTCGGCTCTCTTTGTCATACCCTTCCTTCTCGTTGCCAAACAGCCGGACCTCGGCACGGCCCTGATATTTTTCTTCGTCTTCGTATCGATGATACTCGTTGTGAAGATAAAGACAAAAATACTCGTCCCTTCGGCCGCGGCCTTCCTTGCTATGATACCTATAGGATGGCGGTTCCTGAAAGTTTACCAGAGGGCCCGGCTCATAAGCTTCATCGACCCGACCGCGGACCCGCTGGGAAGCGGCTACCACATCCTTCAATCGAAGATAGCCATAGGAAGCGGGAGGTTTTTTGGGAAAGGATTTACACAGGGCACGCAGGGAAGCCATCTGTTCCTGCCGGCCCACCACACGGACTTTATCTTCCCGACGTTCGCGGAAGAGTGGGGTTTTGCAGGGGGGATCGTAGTGCTGGCGCTCTTTTGCATCCTCATAACCCGCGGCCTCGGGGTTGCCGCCGCGGGCAAAGACAGGTTCAGTTTCCTCCTCGCCATCGGGATTACAGCGCTATTTTTCTGGCACATGGCGATTAACGCCGGCATGGTAATGGGGCTGCTGCCGGTTGTTGGGGTGCCCATGCCGTTTTTAAGTTACGGCGGGTCGTTTCTTCTCACCATGCTCCTCAGTTCCGCCATCCTCATGAATATAAGCATGAGGAGGTATATCTTCTAAGGGCGCGGAGCGGAAAACGGCCTGATGAACTCTACGGGAAAAAATGAACTCTACGGAGAAAACGGAAAAATCCGGGGGCCCGGCAGGGGAATGTAGGATTAAAAGGGCGTTTGTCATCTTCTTTGCAACCGGTACGGGGCTGGGCTACTCCCCTCTTATTCCGGGCACTCTCGGCACAATATGGGGTGTGGCAATCTCTTTTCCCCTGTCAACGCTGCCTGTTGCGGCCCGCATGGCCTCCATCCTTGCCTTAATCGCCCTTGCAATATTTTTTTCGCAGGAGGCAAAGGGGCTCCTCGGCGGAGGCGACCCTAAAGAGATAGTCTGCGATGAGGCGGCCGGGTTTACAGCCGCCTCGTTCATGGTCCCTCACGGCGCCGGAGAAATCATATTGGTCTTTATTCTTTTCAGGATTTTTGATATCCTTAAGCCATTCCCCATAGGCTTGATTGAGAGGCGCATTCCGGGCGGGGCCGGGATAGTCCTCGATGACGTTATGGCGGGTATATACGCGAATATCTCCGCACGGATTATAATAGGGTTTGTTTTGTGAGGGAAAGAAGAGAAACAACCGCCGGACAAAGACTTAAAGAAAAAGGTTTGAACCTCGCCCTGGCGGAGAGCCTTACAGGCGGGCTCGTAAGCCATATGGTAACGAACGTCCCTGGGAGTTCAGAATGGTTTAAGGGGGGTGTTGTCGCCTACACGGACGAGGTAAAAAAAAGCATGCAGGGGGTAAAGGCAACAACACTTAAAAAATACGGCCCGGTCTCCATGGAGACCGCAAAAGAGATGGCCGCCGGGATACGGAAAAAACTCAAAAGCGACATAGGGCTTGCCGCGACCGGTATTGCCGGCCCAACGGGCGGGACAAGGGAAAAACCGGTGGGAACGGTCTTTATAGCGATTTCCGGAGGTAAAAGGACATACGGTAAAAGGCTTTCTCTAAAGGGTACGAGAGGGGCCATAAAAAAAAAGGCGGCAAACGCAGCATTAAAGACGCTTTGGATGTTTCTGAAATAGGCATGATGAATCCTGAAAGACGAGAATTTAAAGAAAGGTTCAGGAAACAACTCCTCCGGCATGTCAGATTATTCAGTGCCGCAGTCTCTACCGGAAAGGGCGACTGGGTCGTCAAAGGGTTTATTGATATTGCAAAGAATATCTACACAATATCTGTTGACACTAAAGTTATCTCTAAAATAATGGAACTTCTCCTTTTCCCAAAAATCTGCCAATTCGCAAAAGATAACGGTTACAAAATGGTTTTTTGCAAAGAACAAAATTTTTATCCTGACATTACTTTTATAGACAGCAAAGATAACAAATTTGCGGTCGACCTCAAAAGTAGCTATCGAAAGAACGGTAAAGAAGTAAACGGCATGACATTAGGGGCATTTACAGGATATTTTCGGGACAGAAAGAGCAAAAAGAATATTACCTTCCCTTACGGTGAATACGCCGGGCATTTTGTCCTCGGTGTAATCTATTCCAGAACAGATAAAAGTTTAGATGAAAGGAAAGTATATAGTCTGGATGATCTGCAAAATATTACTTCCGTTATCAAAGATTTTACTTTTTTTGCCCAAGAAAAATATCGCATCGCCATCGACCGACCGGGAAGCGGCAATACCAAGAACATCGGGTCTGTCACTAAGATCGACGAATTAATACATGGTAAGGGTCCTTTTTCCAAACTCGGCGAGGATGTTTTTGATGACTACTGGATGTACTATCTCACGAAAGATATGGCAAGGGGCATCGATCTTAAGAACGCTCCTTATAAAAATCTGACAGAATATAAAAAATACAAAAAGTTAAAAAGATGAGCGCAAAAATGACAACATTTACTGCCAGACGACAAATGGCCTTGATAGAAGATGAACCAACATTTCCTTCAACCAGATTTCAAGGCAGCAAGTTGAAAATAGTCGATTGGATTTGGGATGCTATCGAAAATTTAGATTTCGATACGGCTCTCGATACATTTGGAGGCACTGGATGTGTCGCTTACATGTTGAAAAAAAAGGGCAAGAAAGTCACCTATAACGATATCTTGAAATTCAACCGGTATATAGGACTTGCGCTTATCGAAAACGACAATGTTAAACTTACGGAACAAGACGTTGATTTTCTTCTATCAAGGCATCGTAAGATTGAATACCCGACTTTTGTTTATGATACATTTAAAGATATTTATTTTACCGATGACGAAAATCAGTGGCTCGATATGGCTACAACCAACATCAATTTATTAGATGATATTTACAAGAAAGCCCTTGCCTATTTCGCTCTTTTTCAGGCATGTATCAGTAAAAGACCCTTTAATCTCTTTCACAGAAAAAATCTTTATATAAGATTTTCTGA
>JACRCB010000060.1 GCA_016219165.1 Deltaproteobacteria bacterium
TGCTCTACGAGGGAACCCAGCCCGCCCTCTTTTTCTCCGACGAGGAACCTCCCCTCTATGGGGGTCGTTACGATACTTATGTCCCTTACCCAGTTCATATTAATCCTGTTTTTCTTCACCGCCCTGTAGAGGTGCTTGTATACGGGTATTATCACCTCGCTATCGAGCGGCTCGATCCTCAACGCGCCCCCGGGCCGCGGCCTGTATATGGGGAGTATGGGCACGACCCCGATGGATGCGAGGAAATCTATGCCCATCGAGGTGGAGCCCGGCGGCTCAAGCCCCACGATTAAGTGCGAGGCCACCGTGCCGTTGGGGAATATCGAGGCCGCGTATCTAAGCGCCTCCATGTATCGAGTCCTGCCTATTGACCCGGCCCTGCCCGGACAGATGGCGGCGAAGAGTTCTTCGTCGAATATCTCGAGGTTATAGAGGACCGAATCCGCGCCGAGCGCATAGGTCTCGTCTATCCAGCGGTTCGTCTTGGGAGGCAGCGCCTCCACGGCGATAAGCGTATTGAAGTGCTTTTTTATGGCCTCTATATACGGAGAGAGGAAAAGTATCCCGCCGTCAGGACCTTCGCTGAAACCTATGGAGAGGTATGTTATCACGGATGGGCATTCCTTTAAGACCGCTTCCACGGTCTCCAATACCTCGTCCACCGAATAAACCGACCTCTTCTTTCCGGTTGCGTCGAAATTTCCGGCGCAGTAGCGGCACTCTATATTGCTTTTGAAGAAATCGCACCTCGCGGACGGCGTAATCACCGTGTAACTTCCGTGAACCATCGCGATGTCCGAAAACCGCACCCCGGTCGACGTCTTCCTGCCGTAAAAAAGGGGGGTGGGGACGACCCTCACACCCACCTCTTCCTTCCCGTCGGTTATCGCGTATCCCCTCTTGGATTTTCTTAAGATATAAGGGGAACTCCTTACGAACTCCTCATCGCACGGGACGTTTACGAGGGTCCCTTTCGGGAGCACTATATCGAGCCCCATTGCGGCGCGGCCGAGGAAGGGCTTGGCGCCTGCAAGGGGGCCTTGGACCCTGACGCCCTTTAGCATAAGGTCTATCTTGAGGGTAGCTGGGTTGGAGAGGTAATCTTTCTTCATCTTCCGGACCTTGAGCGCATCCTCAACTCTCGCACTTGCCTGCCGTTGCCTCGCAGACCTCTTCGTAGGTCACAAGTTCCTTTATGGAAGGGTTTTCCCCGCAGAGCGCGCACCCGGGGTCTTTTCTTATCTTGAGTTTCTTAAACGACATCTTCAGGGCGTCGAATACCAGAAGATACCCTGAAAGCCCCTCCCCTATATTCAGGATTTCCTTTATCGCCTCTACGGCCTGCAGCACCCCTATTACCCCCGCAAGCGCGCCCAATACCCCGGCCTCCTGACAGCTCGGGGCAAGGCCCTTTGGAGGGGGTTCCGGGTAAAGGCACCTGTAGCAGGGATAGTTCTGGTGGGGCTTGAAGACCGATACCTGCCCCTCGAACCTGAACATGCTTCCCGATACAAGCGTCTTTTTCTCGAAAAACGAGGCGTCGTTTGCGAGAAACCTTGTGGGAAAATTGTCGGAGCCGTCCAAAACGATATCGTATCCCCTTATGACCTCGCGTATGTTCCCCGCATTGAGCCGCTCGTTATAGGCTGTAACCTTTACGCCCGGGTTCAGTTCCTCGATAGCCTTTTTCGCCGATAAGGTCTTCGGGGTCCCGACCATTCCGGTATTGTGTATAATCTGGCGCTGGAGGTTACTTAAGTCCACGAGGTCTCCGTCACAGACCCCGATAGCGCCGACCCCCGCGGCCGCAAGGTATAAGAGCGCCGGGCTTCCGAGCCCCCCCGCGCCCAGAACAAAGACCCTGCTCTTCAGAAGTTTTGCCTGCCCCTTGCCCCCCACATCGGGCAATATTATGTGCCTCGAATAACGCTCTATCTGTTCCTCTGTAAAGTCCATCGCGCCTTCGGCCTCCGGTTTTATTATCCTCTCTCCACCACAATATCTTCTTCCCTGAAAGGTTCATTCTTTTCCGCAAACGTCCAACTCTTGACTTCGGTATCCCTGCCGCCCCTTACCGAGACTATTATGTACGAGTACTCCGGCCAGCCGCGTTCCCTGTCGAACGTGGAAGGCCGCGCCGGATGGTCGGGGTGTGAATGGTAAATCCCGATGATATCAAACCCCCCGGCCTTTGCATCCTTCTCTATCTTAAGCAATTCGGAAGGGTCGAGAGAGTACCTGTCGCACGAGCGTTCCTCATTTGTATTCCTTGCCCTGTAAACCCGGACGACCTTTTTCCCTTCCTCGATTTTCCCTGCGAGGACCCCGCAGCATTCATGCGGGTAAGCCTCCTTAGAATGTTCAACTATTTTATTAAATGTATCCTCTAACAGTTTAATCATATTAAAAAAATAGGTTACCAGTATCTGCACGTAGCAAGAGCGCCGGTAACCATACTGACAACCGTTTTTTAATCCCAAAGCCGGGTTGAGAGATATTTATCTCCGCCGTCGGGGAATATGACAACTATTACGGCCTCTTTAAGGGTGTCTGCCAGTTTAATCGCGCCCCACATGGCGGCGCCCGAGGACTGTCCCACCAAAAGCCCCTCCTCCCTTGCGAGCCTCTTTACCAGCTCGTAGGACGGCTCTGTCGGGGCCGGGATCTTGGTGTCGAGTTCCTCTTCGTGGTATATGCCGGGGACTATGGATGTAGCCATGTGTTTAAGCCCTTCGAGGCCGTGAAGGGGGCTGTCCGGCTCGACCGCTAAAATCTGTATATCCTTTTTGAACTCCTTAAGCCTTCTTCCGGTCCCCATTATCGTTCCTCCTGTGCCTATAGAGCTGACGAGGTGGGTTATTCTACCCTCGGTCTGCTCTATCAATTCCGGCCCCGTTGTATCGTAATGGGCCTGGGGGTTACTGGGGTTATTGTACTGGTCGAGTTTGCAGTATTTTTCTGGGTTGTCAACATAGAGTTTCCACGCCAGCCTTATCGCGCCGTCGCTTCCTTCGAGCGGATTCGAGAATATGACGTTTGCGCCGAAGGCCTTGAGCGTTTTCTTCCTTTCCTCGCTCACGTTTGCGGGAACGACGAGGTCGACCATGTACCCTTTGTACGCCCCTATCCATGCATAGGCAATTCCCGTGTTGCCGGAACTCGAATCGAGTATCACCTTGTCCCTGGTGAGTCTTCCGGCCTTTTCCGCATCCTCTATCATCTTAAACGCCGGACGGTCCTTTACCGAGCCGCCGGGGTTATAGCTTTCAAGTTTTGCGTAAACCTCGACACCTTTCGCAATGCCCTTTGTAATATTGTTGAGCCTCACAAGCGGGGTATTGCCGACGAGTTCGAGTATGGAATCGCTACGGTGCCTGTAAGTATGGCCCTTTGATTGTATCGCTTCGAGAACTTTGTGTGCCCTTGGTCCCCCGAACATGACCGGCCTCCGATATGAAAGTTTTTGAAAAGCGCGGGAACCTTTCCTGAAAGAGGTTCAACGCGAGTTTACAAAAAGGTTCTCACGGGAATCCTTAAAGCCTTTGAAATATCATGAGAAAATACCTTATTAATTTAGTCAAGTTTATAATACATTAGTAATTTTGTCAAGAACTTTGACAAAAAAATCCTTACAGCCGGTCATTCTACAACGTCCAACTCAATGGGTTCCACCTTAACCCCTTCTTTGATAAAGAAGTTCATGGCCTTCTCTATCTCCTCCGGCTCTCCTTCGAGTTCGAGCGCAACCAACCCCAGAGTGTCGGAAACACTTGCCTGACGGATATTGGTCGTTACATTAAAGAGTTTGCCGGCCCGGTATATCAGAGGCTCTTTTACCAGTTCCCTCGGGTATGTAAGGTATATCCTTTTCTTCAAGATATTCCTCCGGCGATGGCCGGGACTATGGAGAGTTCATCGTTATCCACGACCTTCGTGTTCATATTCTCCTTAAACCTTATGTCCTCGTCGTTTAAGTAGAGGTTTACGAACTTCCTCAGGGCGCCGTCGTTTTCGCAGATTCTTTCCTTTATGCCGGGGTACTTGCCTTCGAGGTCGGCTAACACCTCGCTTACGGTTACGCCCTCGGCAAACACCTCGGAACTTCCTCCCGTAAGTTTTCTAAGCGGCGTCGGTATTCTTACCTTTACTGCCATCACTATCCTCCTCGTTATTACCCTCCCCTCCTTCCATCCCCTGAGGGAGGAGTTCAGGGCGGGAGATTATTTATGCTCCCTTCTCGATTTTGAGCCTGAAATGGTCGCCCTCTCTTTTTACCTCGACTATCCTGTGCCCCTCCTCCTTGATGCTCTTGGGCACGTTCTGTATAGGCTCCCCGCTGTCGAGGACCACCTCCAGAACCTGCCCCGCCTCCATGCCTTCGAGTTTGAGTTTCGCCTTTACGAAGTTCATGGGGCAGAGGACCCCTCTCAAGTCCATGGATGCGTCCGGCTTAATCTCACTCATTTACCGCTTCCCTTCCCGCCATCTGGCAGCCGTCAAAGACCGGCTCCATGAATTTAAGATAATCCTCTATCCCAAGCCTTTCAAGCGTTTTTCCGACCCTCTCGCCCCTATGGCCGTTTTGCTTATACCACTCGATGGTTTTCTCTATGACCTGAGGCACCTTCCCGTCCGGCACGAAGAGCGCCACCTCCCTCGCCTCCATCGGGTGGCGGCCGTGCTTGCCGCCTATCCTTACAAGGTGCCCGTAACGCTTGCCCCTCCATGCGCCCGTGGGGCATGCCCTTATGCAGTCCCCGCACCAGAGGCACTTCTTAGGGTCGTAGATGGGTTTCCCGGTATCGGGGTCGGACTGTATCGCATCCTCCTTGCACGCCTCGGAGCATATCGTGCATCCGGTGCACGGCGGCTCATCCCACTCAGGCTCGACTACCCCCTGAAACCCCAGGTCCATCTCCCTGGTCCTCGCGCAGTCTATCGGACAGCCTGAGAATGAAATCTTAAACTTGTGGGGCGTCGGTATGCCGAAGTATTTCTTGTCCACCATGCCGGCAAAACCCTGGGTGTCTGTAAGGCCGTTCGGGTTGTACTCGCACCCGCCGCACGCCGTGGGCACCCTCACCCTCGGGCCGCAGGATGCGACCTTGACCCCGATCTTGGTGAGCTCCGCTATCATGGAATCGAATTCCTTGTAATCCACATAGAGGACCTCGAGCGACTGGCGGAACGACAGGTGTATCACTCCCTTCTTACTGTACTTATGCGCAATCTCGGCGATGCCCACGAGTTTTTCGGTCGTTATCCTCCCACCCGGGCACCGGAGCCTCACCGCAAAGAGGTCTTTCTGCCTCTGCTTTATGAACCCTCCGGTCTTGAGTTCCATGAAGTCGGCCTTCTTTTCCTCGCCTTCGAGTTTGACCGGAACCTTTGTTACCTTATCTTCTATAAAACGGTCCATCTATGCGGGTCCTCTCCTTTCCCATTCATCGATTTTACTGTGGGTGCGAGATGAAGGGGGATGATATATGTCAATATCACATTTTACCACAAATAAGACGCGGAAGGAAATAGTCCTCCCTCACGATTCAATGGAAACCTATGAAAAAAGCATTTCTGGGGGAAACTTTCTGTAGAAAGTTTCCCCCAGACCCCCTCCAAAGACTTTGAGGGTGGGCTGTGCCCACCAGAACTGAACATTTTTGGAGAGAGTTTGAGAGAACCTTTTTATAAAAAGGTTCTCTCAAGATACTTTTTCAGAGATTTCCACGAAATCCCTTTTACGGAAAGGACCGCTGCCTACCTCGCCGCATACCGCTTATCGATGGATTTAACAA
>JACRCB010000058.1 GCA_016219165.1 Deltaproteobacteria bacterium
ATAATGGATGTTTCGGAGAGGATAAAGGCCCTCATATCGGAGAATCCGGACATCCAGACTATCAGAAAAGCCGCGAGGGAAGAAGGGATGGTTACACTGCGGGAGTGCGCCGTAAAAAAGATGCTCGAGGGAATCACCACATACGAAGAGGTAATCTCCGTAACATGATAGCGCATGGAGGATTGCCGCAGCAGATGCCTGAACGTCTCCGGCGAAGTGTTACGGAAAGGGTTCCCCCGAAAAACGAAACGAAAAGCGAAAGAACTTGACAAACTCTTCAAAGCGGATTACTTTTCAAAATGGGGGAAAAGGATATTTAAAAATTTTTTCCGCTAAGGAGGCATATTTGAGATACAGGGCATTGATATTTTCGGCGGTTATGGTCTTTTTTATCGGGGGCTGCGCGGGTTTTGAGGCGGGGAAAAAGCCTCTTCAGGAGGAAAACCGGGATGTCTTAGAACTTAAAAAGGCGATATCGGAGATAAACCTTCGGCTCGAAGAATTGAATAACAAGTTTCTTCTTCTCCAGGAAGAGGTCGAAAACAGGGTGAAGGCCGAAGCACGGAGCGAAGAGCCCCAGTCCGCTCCTCCGCCGGGGCTTAAGGTGGTGAAATTAGAGGAGAGGATGGAAGGAGAGGAAAGAACAGAGGAAAAGAAGGCATCCCCCTCCCCAGAGGCCCTTTATAACCGCGGTCAGAACCTCTTTATCTCGGGTAAATACCAGGAGGCAAGGAAGGTATTTTCCGAATTTGTCGATATGTTCCCTGCTTCCCCACTTGCCGACAATGCCCTTTATTGGATAGGGGAGTCTTTTTACTCGGAACAGAATTTCAAGGAAGCGGCCTTAAATTTCAAAAAAGTTTTCGAGAGATACCCGGATGAAAATAAGGCGCCCGATGCCATGCTCAAGGCGGGTTTCTCTTACACGGAACTCGGCGAGGCTGAAAAGGGGGTGCAAACGCTGAAGGACCTTCTGAATCGTTACCCTCAATCGGAAGCGGCGGACAAGGCGAAAAAGAGACTCGCCCAGTTATCAAAATAGGGGGCTGGAACATGAAAAAGATTTCTGTTTTTGCGCCGTTTTTATGTATTCTCTTAGCCCTCGGCTCTTCCGCGGCGGGAGAAGAGAAAGCGGGAGAAGAGAAAGATGTCCAATACCATACCGTTGAAAGCGGCGATACGCTATGGGACATTTCCGGAAAGTATCTGAAAGACCCTTTTAAGTGGCCGGGCTTGTGGAAAAACAATCCACAGATAAAAAATCCCGACCTCATATATCCCGGTGACATAGTAAGGATAACGCCGGAGGGGATAGAGGTCTTTAGAGAAGGATTGCCCGTTACAAAACTTCCTCCGGAGGCGGAAGAAGAGGGGGAGGTTCCGGTTTTACCGGTGGTAAAACTCGAAGGTGAATCTGCCGGGAAAGCCGAAAAACCGCCTGTTGAAAAGGGCGAAAAACCGGCTGAAAAGATAGCATCGGAACACATGGCGAGGGGCGGCTTTGTTACAAAAGAGGAACTCGGGGTGAGCGGGGTGATACTCAAGGCCAAGGACGACCAAAAACTCAATCTGCACAACGATGATATAGTATTCCTTTCTTTTAAAGAGCCGGGGGGCGTTAAGGCGGCAGACCGCTTCACCGTCTTTAAAGAGGGCGGGAAGATATACCACCCAAGGACAGGCAGATACGTCGGAAAGACAATCGAAAACCTCGGCAATCTGATTGTAATCGGCGTCGGCGATACGATAGTGGGGCGCATAGACGTCTCTTACAGAGAGATACCGGTCGGCGCAAAACTGACACCCTATATCAAGCCGGCAACGGAAGTGACGGTAGCGCCTGCGGAGAAAGACGTAAAGGGGGTTATCATTACGGGGCTCGAAGGGAAAAGTGAATTGTCGGAAAACGACATCGTCTATATCGACAGGGGTTTCGAGGACGGATTGAAAGAAGGCAATATCCTCGATATCTACAGGGATAGAGGCAAGGTCAAGGACCCCTTTAAAAGGAAAAAGGTCAAACTCCCGCCCGAAACGGTAGGCCGGGTCCTTGTTGTGAATGCGAGGGCCAAGGGTTCAACGGCCATAATATTGAAGGGCGTTGAGGTCATATATCCCGGCTACGGCGTAAGAACCATGCCTTAAAGCAAGTTGAACGGAATGCTCGCCGCAATCCCGCCCAGCACCACTTTCCGGCGCGGACGCCGGTTCTTCAAAGTTTTTGGAGAGAGTTTGAGATAGAACTTTTTTTGTAAGGTTCTATCTCATCGGCTCTTGCGAGGGATTTTCCACCGGGATGGCGCGCGTTGTCATCCTTTTTCTATTTAAGACATGTGGGATGAAAGAAGAAAGGCTTAAATACTGGCTCGCCCTCAGGAGGATTAAAGGGGTATGTTCGCCCGAGTTCATGGCCTTTTTAAACGGCGTAAACGACGCAAAAGATGTGTTTGAAATGGGTGGTTCGGGGCCGAAGGCGGAGGGGCTTAAGGTTATTTTCGAAAGGGTAAGGAATTTCCCGGAGTGGGGGGCAATTGAAAGGGAATTGGAGTTTCTGGAGAAAAATAATGATGTCCGCGTAACCACCATAAAAGATGCAAGTTACCCTAAGAGGCTCAAAGAGATATACGACCCCCCGATTGTTCTTTATGCAAAAGGGAGGGTTTTTGACGAGGAACTCCCGGCTGTGGCCGTAGTGGGAACGAGGAGGGCTTCGCATTACGGCCTTTCCATGGCGGAATCCATTTCAGCGGACCTTGCCGCTTCAGGCGTTGTTATTGTAAGCGGGCTTGCGAGGGGATGCGATTCGGCCGCGCACCGGGGGGCGCTCAAAGCCGGGGGAAAGACGGTCGCGGTTTTGGGCACGGGCATAGACGTCGTTTATCCGAAGGAGAACAGGTCTCTTTTTGAAGAGATTGAGGAAAAGGGGTTGTTGTTGAGCGAGTTTGCGCCGTGGACCCCGCCGCACGCAAGGAATTTCCCGATGAGGAATAGAATCATAAGCGGCGTTTCCCTCGGGGTTATAGTCGTCGAGGCCCCCGCAAGAAGCGGCGCCATGATGACCGCGAGACTTGCGCTCGAACAGAACAGAGACCTTTTCGCTCTTCCCGGACAGGCAGGGGCGAAAAAGAGCGGCGGCGCAAACAAACTTATAAAAGACGGCGCAACCCTCATAGAGGGGGCCGAGGATATACTGTCCGCGTTCTTTCCGGGACTAAGCGGGAAAAACGGCCTGCCCACGGAAAAGGGCGGAAAAAAAAGGGTTTTAGGGGTGGAAGAAGCGCGGATAGACGAAATCCTCGAAGACGGGGCCATGCATATAGACTCTATTGCAGGGCAGTGCGCAATGGCCGTAGAGAAGGTCTCGGCGCTCCTCCTCGATATGGAACTTAAGGGATTAGTGGAGCATCTGCCGGGAAAATTTTATGCGAGGAGGCAGTAGCGGGCCCGTGGAATAGTATTCCGGGAGAACCTGAAACAGCCCGCCGGATTTTATGAAAAGGACGCTTCTCATAGTTGAGTCGCCCGCGAAGGCGAAGACCATAAACAAGTTTCTCGGCAGGGATTTTGTGGTGATGGCCTCCGTCGGCCATATAAAAGACCTGCCCAAGAGCAAACTCGGCGTGGATATCGAGGATAACTTCACACCCTACTACGAGACGATAAAAGGCAAGGCGAAGATTATAAGTCAGCTTAAAAAGGCGGGGGAGGATGCCGACACTATATATCTCGGGCCGGACCCGGACAGGGAGGGGGAGGCCATAGCATGGCACATACAGGAGGTTGTGGACGGGGACAGGAAAGATAAGAAGTTCTACCGGGTTCTTTTTAACGAGATTACGGAAAAGGGCGTAAAGGAGGCTATAGCCCGCCCAGGCACGGTGGACAAAAACAAGGTCGAGGCCCAGCAGGCCCGGAGAATACTCGACAGGCTCGTCGGCTACCAGGTAAGCCCTCTTCTCTGGGAAAAGGTAAGGCGGGGTCTTTCTGCCGGAAGGGTGCAGAGTGTAGCGGTAAAGCTTATCTGCGAGAGGGAGAGGGAAATACAGGGTTTCACGCCGCACGAGTACTGGTCGATAGTCGCGGAGTTCGACGGTTTCAGCGCAAAACTCGCCAAAAGAGACAACGAAAAGATTGAGATAAATGCGGGAAAGGACGCCCTCGCGATAGTGGAGGACCTTAAGGGGGCCATTTTTAGAGTAAAGGACGTGGAGAAAAGGGAGAGGAAGAGAAACCCCTTTGCGCCTTTTATAACCTCTACCCTCCAGCAGGAGGCCGCAAGAAAACTGTCATTTACCGCAAAAAAGACCATGATGTTCGCCCAACAACTCTATGAGGGCGTTGAACTCGGAAGCGAAGGGCCCGTGGGGCTTATAACCTACATGAGAACCGACTCCCCACGGCTCTCAGGCGAGGCGTTAGAGAGCGTAAGGGCGTTCATCAAAGTAATATACGGGGATGCATATCTCCCTCAGAAGCCGAATATCTACAAGAGTAAAAAGGGCGCGCAGGAGGCGCACGAGGCGATAAGGCCAACTGACCTTAAGTACACGCCCGAAGCCGTAATGCAGCATCTCGAAAAAAACCAGTGGAGGCTCTATGAACTTATATGGAAAAGGTTTGTAGCCTCGCAGATGAACCCCGCGGTCTTCGACCAGACCGGTGTGGTTATTTCGGCGAAGAACTATCTTTTCCAGGCGAGCGGCTCTGTTTTGAAATTCCCGGGATTTACAGCGGTCTACGAGGAGGGTAAGGACGAAGAGGAAAAAGAGGAGGGTAAACTGCCGGCCCTTAAGCCGGAGGATACGCTCGGCGTAAATGCCATAACCCCGAACCAGCACTTCACCGAGCCCCGGCCGCGCTTTAGCGAGGCGACCCTCATAAAGGAACTCGAGGAAAGGGGCATAGGAAGGCCGTCGACCTATGCCGCGATACTCTCGACCATTCAGGAGAGGGAATATGTCGTCAAAGAAAAATCGAGGCAGCTTAAGCCCACGGAACTCGGGTTTATCGTAACAGACCTCCTTGTGGGGAGTTTTCCGAAGATACTCGATACCGAGTTCACCGCGCATCTGGAAGAGGAACTCGACAGGATAGAAGAGGGCAAGACCCCGTGGCTTAATGTGATGCGGGAGTTCTACGGGCCCTTCAGAGAGAGCCTTGAAAAGGCAAAAGGCGGGATGAAAAATTTAAAGGGCGAAGAAATACCCACGGATATTGCCTGCTCGAAGTGCGGAAAGACGATGGTCATAAGGTGGGGGAGGAAGGGGAAGTTTCTGGCATGCCAGGGATACCCGGAATGCAAAAACACCAGCGACTTTACGGTGGATGAAACGGGCAGGGTAAAGGCTGTTGAAAGGGTTTTAGTATCCGAAGAAAAATGCCAGAACTGCGGCAAACCCATGGTTGTAAAAAGCGGAAGGTTCGGAAGATTCCTTGCCTGCTCGGACTATCCCGCATGCAAAACCACGCGGTCGCTGTCCACCGGGGTCGTGTGCCCCGAGGGCTGCGGCGGGACGCTCGTTGAACGGCTGACAAAGAAAGGAAGATTGTTTTACGGGTGCTCGAACTTCCCGAAGTGCGGTTACGCGACATGGGATAACCCGAGGAAAGAATGACCCAGGGAAACCCTTTTTGCAAAAAAGGTTTACTGCTTTACAAAATAGATTTCTGGTTTATAATCAATATCAGTTTAAAGATTTCCCTTTAAGAACCGGTTTAATGAACCGCCATCTCGAAAATTCCCCGCCGTTGCGCGCCGGCAGGCCCGGTTCCATACCCATTTTACAGAAGAAAGGAGTGTTCGATGATAACGAACGATTCCAAGACCATCCTTCTTGCCGACGACTCCGTGTTTTTTAGGTTTAATGAACCGCCATCTC
>JACRCB010000061.1 GCA_016219165.1 Deltaproteobacteria bacterium
GATGGCGGATATTATATTTTTTCTCATAGAGCGCGGGAACTCCGAAAAAAACACCTTTTGGAAAAGGGGTCCGGAAAAAAACCCCTCTCTCAAAACTTTAAGCCCATTCTCCTCCGGAGGTCTTTGGAAGGGGGTAAAACTCGGCTTCGGGGAGGCGGAGTCCGGGAAGACAATTTCATCTTAACTGCCCTTAACTGCCATGCCCCACCCGCCCCCTCTTCGCTCCGCCAAGGCACCGGCTCAACGAGAACCGGGTTCCCTGAAAGATTCTTCCCCCAGAAAACGCCCGTTTAATCCCCTTCTTCCTCCTCTTCCTTCTCGGCAATAGGCGCGATACCGGTTACAAGTTCGTCCTTCTCCACGTCCATGAGCCTTACCCCCTGGGTGTTCCTTCCGATTGTGGACACGCCTTCCATGGCTATCCTTATAATCTTTCCCATGTTCGTGGTAATCATTATCTCGTCATGGTCCCTGACTTGAGCGACCGAGACAACGGGGCCGTTCTTTTCCGTTACCTTTATGTTGATTATGCCGCTCCCGCCCCTCGATTGCGTACGGTACTCCGAGATGGGGGTTCTCTTCCCGCAGCCCCTTTCGGTAACGGTCAAGATGGTTGTGCCTTCCTCGAGCGCCTCCATACCCACGACCCGGTCGTCTTTTTTAAGCCTTATTCCCCTTACCCCCCTCGCGGCCCTTCCCATCTCCCTTACCTCCTCCTCGCCGAACCTGATGGACATCCCCCTGCGTGTGCCAAGGAATATTCCGCGTTTGCCGTCTGTAAGGCGCACCCCTATGAGGCTGTCCCCTTTATCGAGGTTGACCGCTATTATACCGCCGGAACGGATATTTGAAAACGCCATGAGGTCGGTTTTCTTCACCACCCCGCTTGAGGTCCCCATAATGACGAAACTTCCGCCCTTGAATTCCTTTACCGGAAGGAAAGCGGTTATCCTCTCTTCAGGGGATGTATTGAGTATGTTCACTATTGCCTTGCCCCTGGCCACCCTTCCGGCCTGAGGTATGTCGTAGACCTTAAGCGAGTACGCCTTCCCCCTGTCGGTAAAAAAGAGTATGTAGCTGTGGGTTGATGCGACAAAGAGGCTCGATACAAAATCCTCCTCCCTCGTTGTCATCCCCTGCTTGCCCTTGCCCCCCCTTTTCTGGATTCTAAAGAGGGACGTGGGGTTCCTTTTTATGTAGCCCTTGCTGGATATGGCGACGACCATGTCCTCTTGCGCGATGATATCCTCGATGGTTATCTCCTCCGTCTCCCTGACTATCTCGGTTCTTCTCTCGTCCCCGTATCTTTCCCTTATCTCCTTGAGTTCATCCACGATAACACCCATGAGGAGTTTTTCGCTCGCCAGGATATCCTCGTATTTCTTGATGAGGGCCTTCACTTCCCTGTACTCCTCGGCTATCTTGTCTCTTTCAAGCGCCGTAAGCCTCTGAAGCCTCATGTCGAGTATGGCCTGCGCCTGAAGGGCCGAAAGGGAGAACTTTTTTATAAGCCCCTCTTTTGCCTCCTCGGGGCCGTCTGAGGCCCTTATAAGTTTGATAATGGCGTCTATGTTATCTATCGCGACCTTGAGCCCCTCGAGGATGTGGGCCCTCTCCCGCGCCTTCTTAAGGTCATACACAAAGCGTCTTGTGGCGACCTCTTTTCTGAACTTTATGAATTCCTTCAGGAGTTCAGGCAGGGAGAGAACCCTTGGCTGCCCGTCCACGAGGGTTAAGTTTATAATGCCGAAAGAGGATTTCAACTGGGTATGGAGGTAGAGGTTATTAAGAACCACATCCGACATCTCGTCTCTTTTGAGTTCTATGACGACCCTCATGCCTTCCCTGTCGGACTCATCCCTTATATCCGCTATGCCCTCTATCTTCTTATCCCCTACGAGTTCGGCTATCTTCTCTATCAGCCGGGCCTTGTTGACCATATAGGGGAGCTCCGTTATGACGATACGTTCCCTTCCCGTCCTCGGATGCTTTTCGGTGTTCACCCTCGCCCTTAACTGTATCATCCCCCTGCCCGTTGAGAAAGCGTCCTTCACGCCATTGGTGCCGTATATAAAACCGCCGGTGGGGAAATCGGGGCCGGGGATGAACTTCATCAGTTCCAGAACCGTTGCGTCCGGCTTATCTATCAGATACACGAGGGCGTCTATGACTTCCTTGAGGTTATGGGGAGGCATGTTGGTGGCCATGCCGACTGCTATCCCCGAACTTCCGTTCACAAGGAGGTTCGGGAATGCGGCCGGCATCACCACCGGCTCATGGAGGCTTCCGTCGTAGGTCGGCGCGAAATCCACCGTCTCCTTTTCGATGTCATTCAGGAGTTCTCCCGTAAGCCGCGCCATCCTTACTTCCGTATACCGCATGGCCGCGGGAGGGTCGCCGTCGACGCTCCCGAAGTTTCCCTGGCCGTCTATGAGGGGGTGGCGGAGGGAGAAATCCTGAACCATCCTCGTTATCGCATCGTATACCGCGACGTCGCCGTGGGGATGGTATTTACCTATGACGTCTCCCACCACGCGGGCGGATTTCTTGTAGGACTTGTTCCACTCAAGCCCCATCTCGTGCATCGCATAGATAATCCTTCTATGGACCGGCTTAAGCCCATCCCTTACGTCAGGCAAAGCCCTTCCCACGATAACGCTCATCGCGTAATCGAGGTATGACCTTTGCATTTCGTCTTCTATTGCGACAGGAATCTGTTCCTGGGCCATGCTTTAAAACACCTCCGAAGCGGTAAAAAACCGAATGAAAATACGGTATTTATAATATTAAGGATTTGGGGTTCTGTCAAGGCTATAAAAATGGAGGAAGGGTACGGGCATGGCACGTTTTTTCGCTCTCTCAAGGCGTTGGGAACTGCGGATTGGGACGGGGTGCGGGAAGCCAATTGTCTTTGGAACGAAGTATGGAGGGCTAATACCTGATGATGGTATTATTAGACGTGTCGTTAAAATCAGTAACGGAGGCAGACTCTGCGTCCGTCATGTTCAGGATAAAACGGTTGCTTCTTATATTGCCGCTCGGTTCTATTCTCAACACCTCGGGTGTTTGATTAACACGCTTGACTGTAACGGTATTGCCGCGGATTATCCTGTCACTGGCCGGCACCAGCACATGGATGCCGATATCGTCGGAACGGTTTCCGTACAGGTTAACTTCCCTGACCGTCATATCCGTAAATTCTACGGCCCCTTTTCTGCCGTCTACGACAAGACCGTTGCCGCTGCCTACAACGGCCTCGATATAGATTTCGCTCGTGGTAAATACCACCATGTCGTCGGGCCCTTGCCCATAGGGCTTTACCCTTACGCATGTATTGCCGTCTCCGTTGGAAACAACTATCCCGAGTGTAAACTTTGAATTCATCGAGGAATCGATGCGGATGATGTCGGAATTGACAAAACCGGGAACCGCATTGAAGATAACCCTGTCCGCTTCGAATATGAGGTCCTGATTCGGCGGTATCACAACCGTGTTATACAGGTTGTAAACACCCTCGTTGAGGACTATTTTCCTGCCTTCCCTGAAGCGGGGGTTAGCGGCGGAGGGGGAATAATATAGAGATGGGCCAAGCCCGCCCAATAACCCGTTTATGACAAATGAAGCGTCTTGAGCGTGATAGAGAAGGACCTTCCCGTCCGAGGTCCTTACCGCCTTATAACTGCCGTCGGTATCCCTGTAAATAATATGCGTTGCCCTGTCCGGGATCCTCGTGAGGGTTGTTGCGGCATAGAGCTCATAATGAGGCTCGCCCCATGCCAAGAGCAGGGCTAACGCCAATAATCCATTTGATAAGCGCTTCATTGTCCGTGGTCGAATATTCAAAGGTGTAGAAGCGACTGCCAACATCTAATCTTTCTCTTAACAGGTTGACGGGTTGGCTCAAAAGGTTCTCGACCCGCGCCTACTTCTGTTCCGTACCCTCGGTTGCCTTAAAGAAGGCGTCTATCGTCCATTTGAGGACGGAAGACATGACCTTATCGAGGCACCTCATAACCCTGAGCAATTTCCCGACGTAAACAAGCTCCTCGGGGGTCAATTCTACGAGGTTTGCACTGGCCGTAAGCCCGCCAGCGCCGCCGCCTTCCATCTCTTCTCTCCCGTGAGGAAAAACGGCCTCCCTTAAGACTGAAGGAGCCGGGGCTTTCCTGCCCCCTTCCATATAAACGCCCCCTTCCCCCGTAAGGAGCCAATCTACGGACACCCCGTAAATTGCGGAAAATTTCAGGATAAGGTCCGACGGCACCCTCTCTCTTTTCTTGTAATTTGAAAGCGCCTGGGGGGTTATGCCGAGCGCCCTGGCGACCTTGGAGTCGTTCTTAAGATTCCCCGCGCGCCTCATCCTTTCAATTACCTCTGAATATTTTACACTCATGATGAATCCTCCGCTTGACCTTAAAATCTTCTCATGTTATATATTAATAAACAAGTTGTAAGGCATCTATATATCTTGATTCAAAGGACCTTCACTTCGCAATTTGATTAAAAATCTTAAAAATTTGTAATGCAGAATTCACATCTCGCGTAAGTAAGCACGCTCAGTTATATTATACTATACGATGTTGCGTATCTTGTCAACCACTTTTTACGTTTATATGCAATTTATGTTGACGCTCGGCGAGAGAATAAAACACATAAGAGATTCCATATTAAAAATAAATCAGGCGTCCTTCGCCGACATGCTCGGCTTTTCGAGAATCGCCACCATAAGCGATTACGAAAAGAATAAAAGGAATCCTGATATTTCGACCCTCTGTAAGATTGCGGACTTAAGTTCCGTGTCCGTAGACTGGCTTCTTACGGGCAGAGGGGAGATATTTTCTTCCGATGCCGCAAGGTCCATGCCTCCGTTGAAAGAAACCGGCGGACCGCTGTACTTTGAGGAGCACACAACCGTGGAAGTCTACAGCATGGCGGGGTCGGGAAGGCCCGCGGAATTTCCGAAGGGCGAGCCCGTCGGCGTGATTTCCATTCCGAAGAGGGATTCCATGGAAGGTATTGTTGCGGTGAGGGTGGAGGGCGAGGGCATGAGCCCGAATATCCTCGACGGCGCAACCGTCGGCATAAATACAAAAGACCGCCACCTTATAAGCGGAAAACTCTACGCGGTATGGCTTGATTACGAGGGGGTGACGATAAAAAGGGTCTTTGTCTATCCGGACAGAATCGTTCTCAAACCCGACAACCCCACCTTCCCTGAGACTGCCGTTCCCACGGCGAATATCGGCGCGGAGTTCATAATCGGCAGGGTCAAATGGGTTTTCCAGAGGCATTAGCCAAACGCGGGGAGGAGCCGCCATGAGCAAACTTTTTACACCAATAGTCTTAAGAGAAGTGGAAATCAAAAACCGTGTCGTCATGCCGCCCATGTGCCAGTATTCGGCGGCAACCGACGGGATGGCGAACGACTGGCATCTTGCGCATTATGTCTCAAGGGCGATAGGCGGGGCAGGGCTCATTATAATGGAGGCCACCGCGGTCGAGGCGAGGGGAAGGATTACGGACTATGACCTCGGCATATGGCACGACGAGCATATACCGATGTTAAGAAGGATAGTCGACAATGTCCACCGCCATGGGGCGAAGATAGGCATACAGGCCGCCCATGCCGGAAGAAAAGCCACCGCCGGAGAGGTAACCCCGGTTGCGCCGAGCCCCATCCCCTTCAGCCCCGACTACAAGACCCCGGAGGAACTCACAGCCCCCCAAATCAAAAGAATCGTAGAGATGTTCAGGGAAGGCGCGAAGAGGGCGCAAGCCGCCGAGTTCGACCTCTTGGAGATACACGGGGCCCACGGATACCTTATAAACGAATTCCTCTCTCCCGCAGCCAACAGGCGCACTGACGGATACGGCTCTACCCCGAAGGCCCGCATGCGTCTCCTCAAAGAGGTGATTGCCGCGGTAAGGGATGTATGGCCCGAGGGAAAACCCCTCTCCGTGCGCATATCCGCGGTTGACCATATCCCCGGCGCAGTGGAACTTAAGGACACGATTGAGATTGTAAATAATCTCAAAGACACGGGCGTGGACATCTGGCATATATCCTCAGGCGGGATAGGGGAAGAGGGGGTCGGCAGCATATACCCGGGCTATCAGGTCCCCTACTCGGAAAGGATAAAGAGTTCTACCGGCGTTAAAACAATCGCGGTGGGGGGCATAACCACTTGCGAACTCGCCGAGGAGATTATTGCGAATAAGAGGGCGGACATGGTTGCCCTCGGAAGGGAACTCTTAAGAAACCCATACTGGCCTCTATACGCCGCAAAGAAACTCGGATACGACATGGCCTGGCCGAAACAATACGAAATGGCGAAAATCTAAAAAGAGTTTGAGAGAACCTTTCTGCAAAAAAACCCTCTCAAAAATTTTTTCCAGCAACAAACATGGAGGCGGCGAGCGGATTTGAACCGCTGAATGGCAGTTTTGCAGACTGCTCCCTTAGCCACTTGGGTACGCCGCCTTCGCGTTCATTATAGAATAGCGGACCACCGCTGTCAACCTAAAGGACTACCGTTGCCTTTCCTTCTTTAAGCCCCATATCCCGCGGCCCTGAGACACGGCCTCTTTCTGGAAAGACTTATACTCCTTTAATTTTTTAAGGCCGCAGGGCGGAATCGGAAGGACCCTCGCAAGGCCTTCTTTTAAAAGAACCTCGCTTACGTCGACTCCATCCGCATAGACCCATGCGAGGAGTCTTCCGTACTTATCCCTCGGTTTTTCGCCGCACACCTCAAGCATTACCCTCCCGCCCCGGACAAGGCCGATATTCCTCTTCTTGGCCTCCTTATAGAAAGGCTCGCCTTCCTCGGGCGTATCTATCCCGGCGTATCTGACCCTCTCGCCCCCTTCAACGATTATGGTGTCGCCGTCTAACACCCATTTAACGGCCGGATAAATTATTTCGGGCCGGGGGGTTTTCGCGGGGGTCTTGAGGGCGGATAAAAAAAGCGCTGAAACCAAGGCAATCAGAAAAAGTTTATTTTTTATTCCGGCGCGGGAAAAGAGAGACGTGTTTACCATTTCTCCCTGTGCCTGTGGATTTCGGCCTGAAGGAATTTCAATTCCGACGACACCTTTACGGGGTCGAAACCCTCCAGCGACAATTCCGCCACCACCTTTCCCAGACCTAACGCTATGTTGGAGTTGAGTTTATTGTAGGCCACACTCATGTCCTCGAATTCCGCCAGGAGGTCGTTTACCTGTTCTATAAAGTTCCTTACATGGAGGTCGTCACTCGAACGGACGGTGAGCCTTCTCTCAAGTTCTCCCGCCGCGACGAGATGGATTTCATACTCGAGCCTTTTAAACGGGCCTACCAGCCTGTGGGAAAAGAATATCGCGAGGAAACCTACAATGGCCACGTAGCCGACTATGAGGAAAACGCCGAGGGCAGGGGTTCTGAAGCCGAGGTATCCTGTAAGCCCTGCGGCAACCGATTGCAGGAACAGGCCCCCGAGGAGGGCCAACACAACGAGGAGGGCTATGGAAAACCGCAGTTCCCTCGCCGCAAAATACCTCTGCCTCGCCTGCTTTCTCGGGCCGGCGAACCCTTCCTTATCCATTCCCATCCACCCCGCAAACGGTTCAGCGTTGAGGAACCCTTCTTGTAGAATGCTCCCTCGGACCCCTCCAGGAAAACCTTCGGATATTCCGGAATATTCGGAACGCGTGAAGAGCTGTCAATAGAGAAGTTTCCGCAAATAATCCGGCCGCGGCACGGTCAAAACGCATTCCCGTCCGCGGGTGATTCCATATTAATACCCTTTCGGCGGATTTGTCAAGACACCGTTTTCGCTTGACTCTCCTGCCCGGTAAAACTAATATCTATAGTATAAAAACCCTGCCGGAAAGATTTCTACGGAAGGTTTTCCCAAAAAGAAAAGAGGTCTTATGAGGGAGAAGATAGTTCAAGTAGAAAAAGGCAAAGAAGGCATTGCGCTGCCCACGGAGTTTCTGAGATACCTCGAACTCATACCGGGGGCGGAGGTCGAGATCAGACTCGACAAAAAAAGAAAGTGGATAATCTTGAGGCCGCTCCACGGAGAGGACTTCTTCGAGCACTTCAGGGATTCCATGGAATCGATGGCCTGAGGGCCCGGCGCCTTGGCGAAGAAGTTTTTCAACGGCCCGCAAATCCTCACGACAGTCCTATTATCTCAGGGACGCTCTCTTCCTGTCCTATCGCCATTATATGGGCGCCGTGGCAGAACTTCTTTAATTCCCTCAGTTGTCTTGCGGCTATCTCGATGCCCTTTTTAAGCTGGTCCGGGGCATTCTCAAGTTCTTCTATAAGGCTCGCGGGCACCCTGACCCCGGGGACGTTTTTGTTGAGGTAATGCGCCATCTTCGCCGATTTAAGAAGGAGTATGCCGCCGAGGACCTTCGCCCCCAGTCCGCGAGCGCCCGGGAAAAACCTTTTAAACCTCTCCATGTCGAAGACCGCCTGGGTCTGAAAAAACCTCGCGCCCGCCCCGACCTTTTTCCCGAATTTTATCCACTCCGGCTCGAAAGGCTCCGCCTCGGGGGCAACGACGGCGCCGAGGAAAAACCCGGTGCCCCCCCGCAGTTCCTTCTCCTTTAAGTTTTTACCGTGGTTAAGCGCGTCTATGGCGCGGACGAGTTGGACGGAATCGAGGTCGTAGACCGCCTTCGCCTCCCGGTGGTCTCCGAACGAGACGTGGTCGCCTGTGAGGGCGAGGACATTCCTTATGCCCAACACCCATGCCCCGAGCATATCGGACTGTATGGCGAGACGGTTCCTGTCCCTGCAGGTTATCTGGAATACGGGCTCCACTCCTTCCCTTAAAAGCAGGACGGAGGAGGCGAGGCTACTTAGCCTCATGACAGCCCTCTGGTTGTCGGTTACGTTTGCGGCGGCTATCTTACCCTTAAGAAGCCTCGCCTTCCCGACAAAGGAATCCACCAAAGTCCCGCGGGGCGGACATATCTCGGCCGTTATGGTGAATATTCCGCTGTCGAGCGATTTTTTTAGGTTGCTCTCCGGTTCCATCTAAAACCTTACACTCAATAGCGGCATGTATATCTCCGGCGCCTCCATCTCCACCCTCTTATCTCCTACGGCGTAGGTTGTAATATCCGAGACCTCGTTTTGAGGGAGATTATCCTGAGGGGACGATACCCTCTCGACCGCGAAAAAACTCCATGCAATATACGCGCCTGCGGCGATAAAGCCTCCGGATATTGCCACCGCGACGTAAACCCTCGTCTTTGCCCCGGCTATTCCCGGAAGACAAATTGCCGAAAGAAAAACCAGCGTGGAGATAAATATTACAGCCATTTTCTTAAACATTCTCTAAAATGCCAAAACTCATCAGGACGGATTCGAACACCCTTCTCCCGTCCGTTCCTCCGAGTTCCCTTTCGCTTGCCCTTTCGGGATGCGGCATCATGCCGAGGACATTTTTCTTTTCATTTATGATGCCCGCTATATTGGCGGCGGAACCGTTGGGGTTCGCATCCTCCGATACCGAGCCGTCCGCCGTAGAGTATCTGAAGACTATCCGGCCGTCATCCTCGAGCGTCTTTAAGGTGTCCGGGGCGGCGAAGTACTTGCCGTCCGCATGCGCGATGGGAATGGTGATGACCTCCCCTTGCCTGAAGGAGGAGGTGAAAGGCGTGGAGGCGCTTTCAACCCTTACATGGATGTGCTCGCAGATAAACTTAAGGCCCTTATTCCTCATGAGCACCCCGGGAAGGAGCCCTGCCTCGCAGAGTATCTGGAAGCCGTTACAGATGCCCATAACGAGCCCGCCCTTCTTCGCAAACCTCGCAACCTCTCTCATTACGGGCGAGAACCTCGCGATGGCGCCGGTCCTTAAGTAGTCGCCGTATGAAAACCCGCCAGGAAGTATTACACAGTCAAAACCCCTGAGACTTGTGGACTTGTGCCAGACGTACCCGGCGTCCTGCCCCATAACGTGCTTTACGACGTGGTAGCAGTCATGGTCGCAGTTCGAACCGGGAAAAACTATTATACCGAATTTCATCTCGACCCCAATGCACCCTGAAGGATTATCGGAAAATTCCCGGAAAGGGCCGCAAGGAACCTCTCCAAAAAAGGGGGCCCGAGCCCGGGGCGTTACTCCTCTATCTCGACCCTGAAGTCCTCTATGACGGGGTTCGTAAGGATATTGCGGCACATCTCTTCGAGGCGTTTCTTCGCCTCCCTTTTCCCGGCGCCGTCAATCGTAATCTCTATGAACTTGCCGACCCTCAAGTCCATCACCTCTTTAAAGCCGAGAGAATTAAGGGCAGACTTGACCGCCTTGCCCTGCGGGTCCAACACCCCTTTTTTAAGAGTAACGTATA
This sequence comes from Deltaproteobacteria bacterium, assembly GCA_016219165.1. Taxonomy (GTDB): domain Bacteria; phylum Desulfobacterota; class GWC2-55-46; order GWC2-55-46; family DRQE01; genus JACRCB01. The sequence goes on from JACRCB010000061.1 coordinate 10,351, forward strand.
CGTTCGCTTTCATGCCCGGCATCTTCCCTCCGCCATATTTAGAGCCTGTTTATCTTATACTGGAGATAGAATATGGAGAAAAAAAACGTCCCTGCCCATGAAAACGAAATCTCTCTTTTCTCTTTCTCCATGAAGTGGTCCATGAAGACCTTTCTCACCTTAAAGGTCTGGAGCAGTACCGTAACCTCGACGAGGAGACTCAATATATCCGACGCCGTGGAAAGGTTCGCCGAGGTCTGGGGGCCTATCCTTCCGGAAAAAAGCACAAGGAAAAGCGCCATGCCTATGTTGGATGCACACCCCGCTATTATAAAACCGAAGACCCCCTGATTGAGTTTTACGGGGGAAGAGAGGCCGTTTATCGCGCCGAGCCTCCTTAAAAACCAGACGGCCGAATAGATGCCGCCTGTAAAAAAGGTAAGGAGAACGAGTTTCCATACCTCCATCTTCCCAAGGCCCTCAGCCGTTCTTTCCACAGCCGCTCCCTTCCTCCATCCATCGATGCGCCCTTACTGCCTCGCCAGTGACGGCCCCTTGTTTATGCCATCACCTTCCTCAATACCTCTTCGTATGCCTCTTCTATCCTGCCGAGGTCCCTGCGGAACCTGTCCTTATCGAGTTTCTCATGTGTCTTCTTATCCCAGAGCCTGCACCCGTCCGGGGTGATTTCGTCGGCGAGAAGTATTCCCCCTTTATAGCGGCCGAACTCGAGTTTGAAGTCCACGAGCATTATCCCCCGCTCGTCGAAAAATTCCCGGAGGTATTTATTCACCTTGATGGCCGCATCCACCACCTTATCCATCTCTTCGTCCTTTGCCAGATTGAATGCCCTCATGTGGTAGCGGTTTATCATGGGGTCCCCGAGAGGGTCGCTCTTGTAATAGAACTCGACTATAGTGCTTTTAAGCGGGGTTCCCTCCTCCACCCCCATCCTCTTTGAGAGGCTCCCGGCGGCGATGTTCCTTATAACGACCTCGATGGGGATTATCCCGACCTTCTTTGCGAGCATCTCCCTGCCGGAGAGTTTCTCGACAAAATGCGTCCTTATCCCCTTGTCTTCGAGGAACTTAAAGAGCCTCGAGGATATGGCGTTATTCATCACGCCTTTTTCCCTGATTACCCCCTTTTTCTGGGCGTTGAATGCGGTCGCATCGTCCTTGAAATACTGGACGATGAGGTCCGGGTCGTCTGTAGCGTAGAGGATTTTCGCCTTGCCTTCGTAGATTTTTTCGAGCCTTTCCATGTCTTACCCTCCGAACACCCTGCGCCTCCTGCTTAAAACCTTATAGCCGATATTTCCTCTGCATCTCGCAATTCAATTGCCGGGTGCAGGGGTCACCCCTGCCCGAATACCCTCTTAAAGATATAATCCACGTTCTTTATATAGGGCTTTATGTCAAAACACCCTCTAATCTCTTTCGGTTTTAAATATTTTTTAACCTCTCTGTCCTTTAAAAGAGCAGTTCTAAAATCATGCCTCCCCTTCCAGACCTCCATGGCGCACCTCTGGACGAGCCTGTAGGCGTCCTCCCTCGGGATTCCCTTTTTTACGAGTTTGAGCATCACCCTCTGGGAAAAGACGAGCCCGCGGGATTTTTCCATATTCCTTTTCATATTCTCAGGATAGACGGCAAGGTCTTTTATGAGTCCCGCGGCCCTTGCGAGCATGAAATCCACCACGATAGTGGCATCGGGGCCTATCACCCTCTCAACCGAGGAGTGGCTTATGTCCCTCTCGTGCCAGAGCGCTACGTTCTCAAGCGCGCTCACGGCATATCCCCTCACAAGCCTCGCAAGCCCGGTAAGGTTCTCGGAAAGCACGGGGTTACGCTTGTGCGGCATCGCGGAAGACCCCTTCTGCCCGATTGTGAAAGGCTCCTCCGCCTCCAGGACCTCGGTCCTCTGCAGATGCCTTATCTCGACCGCTATCTTCTCAACCGACGCCGCCACTATCGCGAGGGTCGTGAAAAACTCGGCGTGCCTGTCCCTCTGCACTATCTGGGTAGAAACCGGCTCGGGCTTAAGCCCCAGCCTTTTGAGCGCATACCTTTCGACAGACGGCTCCACGTTCGCGAACGTCCCCACCGCGCCCGAAATCTTGCCGCAGGATATGGCATCCTTCGCCCTCTCCATCCTTGCGAGGTTTCTTTTTGCCTCCTCGAAAAAGAGGGCGAGTTTGAGCCCGAACGTGGTCGGCTCCGCATGCACGCCGTGGCTCCTGCCAATCGTCACCGTATATCTGTGTTCGAGAGCCCTTTTTTTAAGCGCCCTCATCAGTTCCTTTATGTCCTTTATTATTATATCCGAGGCCTCCCGGAGCAGTAAGGCGAACGAGGTGTCGAGCACATCGGAAGAGGTAAGCCCCATGTGGATGTATCTGGAGTCCCTGCCCACGTATTCGCCAACCGAGGTGAGGAAGGCAATGACGTCGTGCTTTACGGTCTTTTCTATCTCGTCTATCCTCTTTACGTCGAAATTTGCCCTTTTCACTATCTTCTTAAGCGCGGCGGCCGGAATCCTGCCCCTTTTCTGCCATGCCTCGCACACCCTGAGTTCCACCTCGAGCCATTTGCGGAAACGGTTTTCAATCTCCCATACCCGCGCAATCTCTTTTCTCGTATATCTGGCTATCATAACGGCACCCTCGTCAATCAATATTTATCAATGGTTATCGCTTATAAGTGCTTATCAGTGGCCCACCATCATTTCAAGGATGAATACTAACACAAAACCGAGCAGCACTGAAAGTATTACGTTTAGATTGAACCTCCTATGGGCCTCCGCCAGCAGGTCTCCCACGCCTATATAGATGAATATGCCGGCTACGAACGCAATGATGGACTCATGGAATGCCGGAGGGATAAAGACCGCCAGATAGGAGCCGACGGGATAAGATACCGCCGCAAACGAGATGGGCAGCAACATCTTTTGGGTGCTGTAACCGAGGCTTCTCATGATAATCGTCGCGCTCAAATCCTGCGGTATCTCATGGACGACGACCGCAACGGTTATCACAAGCCCGATATGCGGGTCGGTCAGATAACCGACCGTTATGGCGATACCGTCGATGATGTTGTCGAGGGACATACCTATTACGGAGACCATATTCATGGAATGCTCTTCGCATTCCATCTCTCCGCAGGAATGGAGCATGGTGAGTTTCCCTGTTACATAGAAGAGGAGGAAACCCAATGCCATTATCCATGCGTCTTTCTTAAGGTTTGTCTCGGGAAGAAGGTCCAGAAAAACCGTGGCGATGACAACCCCCGCGGAAATGGCGATAACGTAGCGTATCCCCTTGAAATTGACGTAAAACGGGAATACCCCCGCTATAAACGTAATAACGCCGGCGAACAACCCGTATAATACATACGTTTCAATCACTTGC
>JACRCB010000063.1 GCA_016219165.1 Deltaproteobacteria bacterium
CGCGCCCTGAAAAGAGACGGCTGGACGATTATACGTCAGACCGGAAGTCATATCAGGCTGCAAAAACAAACCACGGAAGAAACACTCAATAAAAATAGGGACAGCGACTATTTTTGTTTCTTTCTTGGCCTTCCCCATGGCAGGGCCTTCATTCTCCTGCCAAACAGTTTTTCCAGCCTGTCCACAAAAGCCCCTTCCCCACATGGGCGCCCGGACAATGTGTTCTTTCTAATATTTTCAATTGCCTGATTATCTTCCTTCTCATTCAAATATGCAAGCCAATCCTTTATCTCCTCTTCTAAATGGCAGTCGTATGATAATACTGAATCGGTTCCCTTTTTGATATGGCCCATCGTGCTGGACCAGCGATATTTTCCCGGACTTCTGACAATTTTGGCCCGGACAGGGTTGTTTTCAACATATCTTATAGCCGCGTATAGATGTTTTTCGTCCAGTATGCAAGAAAAAAATCGCCCCTGCCAAAGGTGGCCTTTCATCCCTTTCTTGCGATTTATGTATTGCGAGTATCTCATATGCAGGGTATTGAACGTTTTGGAGAGGGAGTCCGCATTGCCGGGAACGCAGATAAAGTGGACGTGATTTGACATCAGGCAGTAAGCCCAGATTTTCAGACCGTATCTTCGGCTGTACTCCTTGAGCCAAAATAGATATTGCCCTCGGTCTCCATCATCTTCAAAGACCGCCTGTTGGTAATTGCCCCGCTGGGTGACGTGGTGAGGGTAATCCGTGGCTACGGCTCTTGCTATCCGAGGCATGAGAGCCTTTCATCATTACCAGATTTACCTGTCAAATAAAAATAGTCGCTGTCCCTATTTTCTTATTTTCTATTTAGAACCGAGAAGGGCTATGCGGAACTGCTCATAAGGACGATGGAAAAGAGCCCATGGGACCTGCCGCTTAACCTGCCTTGAGGGAAAACCCGACCCCGCGCCCCGCGCCTATCCCCGCAGCCCCTTGAAACTCCTGTCAACCGCATCGAGGGTCTTTTCCATGTCAGCCTTTGTGTGCGCGAGGCTTACGAACACGGCCTCAAACTGCGAAGGGGGGATGAATATCCCGTTTTTGGTCATCATTCTGAAGTAGGCCGAAAATCTCTCCAAATCGCTCCTTTTTGCATCCCCGTAATTCTTTACCGGAGAGGCGTTGAAGAATACCGTGAACATACTGCCTGCAACCGCAACCTGACAGTCTATCCCCCTCCTCTTTGCAATCTCGGAGATTCCCATGCAGAGCGTATCCGTCAATGTAGTGAGCCTCTCGTATACGCCCTTTTTCTTGAGTTCCTTGAGCGTTATAATCCCCGCGGTCATGGCGAGGGGATTGCCCGAAAGGGTTCCCGCCTGATATACCGGCCCGGAGGGTGAGAGCATTTCCATTATCTCACGCCTGCCTCCGAATGCGCCTACCGGAAGCCCCCCTCCTATTATCTTCCCGAGGCACGTCATATCAGGGGTGATATTGTATATTTTCTGCGCCCCTCCGTAACAGAGTCTGAAGCCGCTCATGACCTCATCCATTATTAGAATCGCCTTATACTGGCTCGTAAGCGCCCTCAACCCCTCCAAAAAACCGGCCTTGGGTTTAACGACCCCCATGTTCCCCGCCACCCCCTCGACAATGACGCATGCCACACCCTCAGGGTCTTTCTCTAATATCCTTTTAATGGAACCGAGGTCGTTATAGACCGCGGTGTATGTGTTTTTTGCGATATCAGCCGGCACCCCGGGGCTGTCCGGAACCCCGAAAGTCGCGGCCCCGCTTCCCGCCTTTACGAGGAGACTGTCCGCGTGTCCGTGGTAACACCCCTCGAACTTTATTATCCTGTCCCTTCCCGTGTATGCCCTCGCAAGCCGGATTGCGCTCATCGTGGCCTCGGTCCCGGAATTGACGAACCTCACCATGTCCATCGATGGGAACGCCTCCAGGACATCCTCGGCGAGAAGAACCTCCAATAGCGTCGGAGCCCCGTAACTTGTGCCGTTCTCAACCGCCTTCTTTAACGCGGACGTAACCTCCGGGTTTGCGTGGCCGAGTATCATGGGCCCCCATGAACCGATGTAATCGATATACATCCCGCCGTCCACGTCGTATATCTTGGAGCCTCTGGCCCTCTTTATGAATATGGGTTTCCCCCCGACCGCCTTCAACGCCCTCACCGGGCTGTTCACCCCCCCGGGGATGACTTTAACCGCCCTTTTAAATATCTCTGCCGACATCTTTCTTCCCATTTCTATACCCCTCGCCGTTACGTGTTTGCGAAAAAAAATTCCCTGAAAATGATTTTATACTAACCGAACAGTAAAAGCGCTGTCAATCCATATTTTTCTCCCCCTCCTCCGAAACTTAACCTATTCGTCATAATCCTGTAACCTTGACGATGTATAAAAAGAATATAAAATGAGAAAAAAAGGAGAAAGAAAGATGAAAAGAAGGATGAAAGGATTACTGCTTACCGCGATGGCCTTCCTCTTGCTTGCGCAAACGGCCTTTGCGGGCGATTTTCTTTTCGGAGAGGAGACAAAGGGCTTCAATGCGAAGATAAGCGAAGATACGGATATGACTGTAAGGCTGCTCCTTCAACCGAGGCTTGACTTCGGGGATACCATAAAGAGCAAGGACGGAAAATCCTACGAGTCCTCATCCGACACATATCTGAGGAGGATGCGTCTTGAAATCAGCGGTTCCTTTTTCACAAAGGCAATAAAATACAATCTCACGCTTGCCGCGGACAACGTGGATAAGGCCGGCGTGGCAAACGCGATAACGGTGCATTACGCCTACGTCGAATGGGACCCGGCGGCGGCGTTCGGCATAAGGTTCGGCAAGGAAAGACTCCCGTACTCGAGGATAGCGCTCACATCCGATACAAAGCAACTTCTCATAGAAAGGCCTGTCTCCGTCGAGGACGCAAAAAAACTATTCGGCAAGACCGACGCATATTACCAGCCGGCCATAACGGTAAAAGGCCATGTCGCCGGAGGCACTGTCGCCTATGAGGCCGCCGCAGCGGACGGGTGGCAGAACGGGGAGGCCGTCCACACGGGCAGGACCGTATTCAAGGCGAATCCGGTTGTGATGGCGAGGCTTGAGTTTTCTCCCCCCGGCCTGACAGAGAATAAAAAGAGCGACGCCCCGCTCGGGGTAGGCCGCCACCTGACGCTCGGCATTGACGTTGCAAACCAAAGCGGCATAGAATATAAAGAGAATAACTTCAAGGAAAAGAGGACCCTCTTCGGCGCCGACCTTTCCGGACACTACGAAGGACTCACGGGGCAGGTCGAATACAACGGGTGGAAGGTGGATTCCGGGGAACCCGCGATAGGAAAGACCGAGCCGAGGGGCTGGTATGCCCAGGCGGGTTGGTTCATAAAAGGGTACAATATAGAGCCCGCCGTAAGGTACGAGGTCTATGACCAGGACTCCAATAAAAGCGGCATGAAAGAAAAGTCCACTACAACCGGCGTCAACTGGTATGGAAAGGGGCACAGTTTCAAGGTGGGCTTTAACCGGGTAACGACAGAGTACGAGAAAAACGCCGTCGGCCGGCTTGCAAACGACGACAGAAAGAACGTCTACCAGATTCAGACTCAACTTTACTTCTAACTTAAGGAGGATAAAATATGTATCGGCTTACGGCCATAATCTTAACTGCCGCAATCGCGGCCATGCTGACGGTCCTCGTATATGCCGGCCCTGTTGTAAAGATAGACGGCTCATCCACGGTCTATCCCGTAACCGAGGCGGTGTCCGAGGAATTCCAGAAAATCGAACGGTGGATAAAGGTTACGGCCGGCATCTCCGGCACCGGCGGCGGGTTTAAGAAATTCTGCAACGGTGAAACCGACATATCCGACGCCTCGAGGCCGATAAAAGAGGTCGAGGTCAAAACGTGCCGGGAACACGGCGTAGAATACATAGAACTTCCCATCGCCTACGATGGTCTGGCAATAATGGTCAATCCGAAAAACAATTGGGTTGACTACCTTACCGTCCATGAGTTAAAAAAGATGTGGGAACCGGCGTCCCAGGGCAAGGTTACGAGATGGAGCCAGATAAGACACGGCTGGCCGGATACGGAGATGCACCTTTTCGGGCCCGGCGTGGATTCCGGGACGTTCGATTACTTTACGGACGCCGTCGTGGGCAAGTCCGGCGCAAGCCGCGGCGATTATACGGCGAGCGAGGACGATAACGTCCTTGTGCAGGGGATAGCGACCGATGCCTTTGCCCTCGGGTATTTCGGGACTGCATACTATGAGAACAATAAAGACGTTCTGAGGCTTGTGCCCGTAGACGATGGAAATGACGCGGACGGCAAGGGGCCTTTCCTGCCCACGCATGAGAACGTGGTAAACGGCACATACCAGCCGCTTGCAAGGCCCATATTCATCTATGTGTCGAAAAAATCCGCGGGCGCGCCCGAAGTAAAGAAATTCGTCGAGTTCTACCTGAAAGAGGCGTCAAAACTCTCAACCGAGGTCGGTTATATACCGCTTCCACAAAAGGCGTACGAACTTGCCCGCAAAAGGTTTGAGAAACGGACAACCGGCTCCGTCTTCGGCGGACGCGGCGCGCAGGTGGGCGTTAAGATAGAAGACATACTAAGAAGAGAGGAATAAGGTCCCGGACCGATGAATGGACGGCTTAGAAAACTGAAGGAAAGGCTCATAGAAGGGGCGCTTTTTCTGAGCGCCCTGCTTTCCGTCTTTATAACGCTCGGAATAATAGCGGTCCTTCTTTTTGAGACATACGGGTTCTTTGGCGAGGTCTCGATAATAGATTTCCTGACGGATACGCAGTGGACCCCTCTTTTTTCCGATAAACACTTCGGCATCCTTCCCCTTTTCTGCGGGACACTGCTTACAACGGCCATAGCCATACTGGTCGCCCTGCCCATAGGGCTTACAAGCGCCATATTCCTGAGCGAATACGCGCCGTCAGGATTACGGTCGATTGCGAAACCTTTCCTTGAGATGCTTGCGGCGGTGCCGACGGTAGTGTACGGTTATTTCGCCCTGCTCTTTATAACCCCGCTGCTTCAAAGGGTCATCCCCTCCATCTCGGGCTTCAACGCATTGAGCCCCGGGATTGTCATGGGCATCATGATAATACCCATCATATCTTCCCTGAGCGAGGATGCGATGCACGCGGTGCCGTTGGGCCTGAGGGAAGGGGCATACGCCCTCGGCGCGACAAAACTTCAGGCCGCCACCCGCGTGGTAGTGCCGTCCGCGTTCTCGGGGATAGCGGCTTCATTCATACTCGGCATATCGAGGGCCGTCGGGGAAACCATGGTCGTCGCCATCGCCGCCGGCCTGCAGCCGAGGCTTACACTTAACCCGCTCGTCCCCATAGAAACGGTGACGGCCTATATCGTCCAGGTAAGCCTCGGCGACACGCCCGCGGGCACCCTCGAATACAGGACGATATTCGCGGTGGGGATGAGTCTTTTTGCGGTAACATTCATCTTGAACGTCTTGAGCTACTGGTTTACAAAAAAATTCAGGGAGGTCTATGAATAGGTCTCATCATGCGAAAAAGCGCCCTGAATAAATGGACTGACAGGTCTTTCTTCGCCGTCGGACTCATAGCCACCCTGACGGGACTTGGGGTGCTGCTTATCCTTCTGACGGACGTCCTCACGGACGGCTCCGGGAGGCTCAGCTGGCAGTTCCTTACAAGTTACCCGTCAAGAAGGCCCGAAGAGGCCGGTATCCTTTCCGCATGGGCCGGGACCGCGTGGATTATGGCGTTGACCGGCGTTATCGCCTTTCCGCTCGGGATAATGGCCGGCATACATCTCGAGGAGTACGGGAAAAAGAACTGGTTCACCGGCCTCATCGAGATAAACATAGCGAACCTCGCCGGGGTGCCTTCCATAATATACGGCCTGCTCGGACTGGGCCTTTTTGTCAGGACGCTCGCCCTCGGCAGGAGCGTTATCGCGGGGGCCGCAACCCTTGCGCTTCTCATACTGCCGATTATAATACTCTCGACAAGAGAGGCATTGAGGTCAATACCCTTCTCCATAAGAGAGGCATCCTATGCGCTCGGCTCCACAAAATGGCAGACCATACGCTATCAGGTATTGCCGGCCGCAATGCCGGGCATACTTACGGGCACGATACTCGCGATGTCCAGGGCCATAGGCGAGACAGCGCCTTTGATAACCATCGGCGCCCTGACCTATGTCGCGTTCTTACCCGCAAGCCCCGTATCCGCGGAGTTTCCTTTCATAAACTTAAACGGCCTCTCCGATGCATTCACGGTTTTGCCTATCCAGATATTTAACTGGGTGTCACGGCCCCAGAAAGGGTTTTTCGCCAATGCCGCGGCCGGCATCATAGTATTATTGACGATAACGTTCCTCATGAACGCCGTGGCGATATGGTTAAGGCACAGATACCAGAAAAAGATAAGGTGGTAAAACCCATGGAAGCGGCGTTCAGGGTTACGAGGCTCAGTGCATACTACGGGGCAAAAGAGGCGCTCAAGGACGTAACCCTCGATATACCGAAAAGGTCGGTCACCGCCATCATAGGCCCTTCCGGCTGCGGTAAAAGCACGTTCATCAGGTGTTTTAACAGGATGAACGACCTCGTCAGGGAATTCCGCATCGAAGGCGAAATCCTCTATAACGGGACCAGCATCTATTCGGACAGAGTGGACATAATAGAACTAAGGCGCGAGATAGGGATGGTTTTTCAGAGACCCAATCCCTTTCCGAAAAGCGTTTTTGAAAATGTCGCCTACGGTTTGAGGATACAGGGCATAAGCAGAAAAAGCGCCCTGAAAGAAACCGTGGAGGAGAGCCTCAAAAAAGCGGCCCTCTGGGACGAGGTTAAAGACCGGCTGCATGGAAGCGCCCTTTCCCTTTCCGGGGGCCAGCAGCAGCGGCTTTGCATAGCAAGGGCAATCGCCGTAAACCCGAAAGTGATACTCTTCGATGAGCCGTGCTCGGCCCTCGACCCCATAGCGAGCGCGAAGATAGAGGACTTGATTACGGAACTTAAAAAGGATTACACTGTCGTTATAGTCACCCACAACATGCAGCAGGCCGCAAGGGTCTCGGAGTTCACGGGATTCTTCATGCTCGGCGAACTTGTGGAGTTCGATGTGACAAAAAAGATATTCACCGCGCCCTCGAACAAATTGACCGAGGATTACATAACCGGGAGGTTCGGCTGAAACCTTCTTGTAAAAAGGTTTCAGCACTTCCAAAAACTTTTAGACCTAAATTTTCTAAAGGGAGCGATAAAATGACAAGAGAGGCGTACCACAAAGCTTTAAAAGAACTCGAAAACGAAGTCCTTGATATGGGCAATACCGTCATAAAGGCGGTAAAGGATTCCGTGGAGTCGCTTAAAAGCAGGGACATCGAAAAATCAAAGGAGATAATAAAAAACGACCGCCTGAAAAACAAAAAGCGCTTTGACATAGAGGAAAGGTGCATACTCCTCATGGCAACCCAGCAGCCCATGGCGGGAGACCTGAGGATCCTTACGGCGATACTCAACATAATAACCGACCTTGAGAGGATAGGCGACCACGCCGAGGGAAATGCCAAGATAAACATCCTTATAGGCAAGGAACCGCTTGTAAAGCCCCTGATAGACATACCGAGGATGGTCGAGGTGGCATCAAGCATGCTGGAGGAATGTTTGAAGGCGTTTGTGGAGAGGGACGTTGAAAAGGCGAAAAAAATCGGCAGCATGGATGACGCCGTGGACGCCCTCTACGAGCAGATTTACAGGGAACTGCTCCTTATGATGATAGAAAACCCCAGGATAATACAGGGCGCGACCTATCTTATATGGGTTGCCCACAATATGGAACGCATCGCGGACAGGGCGACGAACATAGCGGAAAGGATAGTGTTCATGGTCACGGGCAAGATGGAGGAGTTGAACGTGTCGAGTTATTGAGGGGCGAACAGCATGTTATTGCGAGCGGAGCGAAGCAATCTCAATAAGATTCCTCGTTTCGCTCGGAACAGACTCCGCAATCTTCTGATAATCTCCCCCTTTTACAAAGGGGGATTGAGGGGGATTAAAACTCCCTCTCCCTTGACGGGAGAGGCGGGCACCCACCCGAAGGGTGGGTCGGTGAGGGTGAAATGAAAGGCATCCTGCCTCATCCCCGACTGGTTGCGCCACGGTGATATGTTGAAAAGAAAATAAATGGGCGCTGACCCTATTTTATACTCCTATTTTATACTCTATTTTATATGGACCCTATTTTATATGACCCTATTTTATAATTTTATATTTTATGCTATTTTATGTATTTTATTTAGACCCTATTTTATTTAAGTCTTCTATGTTGGTTCTTAGATATTTCGGTGTGTCCTCACACCGAAATATTATCATAGCCTCCCTTTCGGGAGGACTCCGAGATTGTTTCGGTGAGGGGACTCACCGAAACATCTGACAACCCTTACCCCAAAACGCCGCGGAGCGAAGCGCGTGGCGCAACAGTTCTTAAAAATAGGGATTGCCGCGTCGTCCGCCTTTGGCGGAGTCCTCGCAATGACCTTTAAGAGAGGCTCCGCCTTAACCCCTCTCCTTCAAAAGCGGCCACCCCATCTCCTCCCTCGACTTGAGATACCCCTGGGCGCATCCCCTTGCGAGGTTCCTTACCCTGTGGATGTAACGGGTCCTCTCGGCAACGCTTATGGCGCCGCGCGCATCGAGGAGATTAAAGGTGTGCGAACATTTAAGGCAAAAATCGTATGCGGGAAGGACAAGGGATTTTTCGAGAAGCCTCAGCGCCTCCTTCTCGTACATATCGAAGAGGGTAAAGAGCATCCCGGTATCCGCCTCCTCGAAGTTATAGCGGGAATACTCTATCTCCCCCCTTTTATGCACGTCCCCGTACTTTATGGCGGGAGTCCACTCAAGGTCGAACACATTGTCCACGCCCTGAAGATACATGGTTATCCTTTCAAGGCCGTAGGTAATCTCGCCTGAAACGGGCTTCAAGTCGAATCCGCCCGCCTGCTGGAAATACGTGAACTGGGTTATCTCCATGCCGTCGAGCCAGACCTCCCACCCGACACCCCATGCCCCGAGGGTCGGGGATTCCCAGTCGTCCTCGACGAACCTTATGTCGTGTTTAAGCGGGTCTATGCCGAGTTCCTTGAGGCTCTTGAGATATATATCCTGTATATCGTCCGGGGACGGCTTCAGTATCACCTGAAACTGGTAGTAGTGCTGGAGGCGGTTGGGGTTCTCGCCGTAGCGTCCGTCCGTGGGGCGGCGCGTGGGCTCGACATAGGCGGCCCTCCACGGCTCGGGCCCGAGCACCCTCAGAAACGTGGCGGGATGGAACGTCCCGGCTCCTTTCTCCATGTCGTAGGGCTGATGTATTACGCACCCCTTCTCCGCCCAGAACTTCTGGAGGGTCAATATGGCGTCCTGGAAATACATATTTTTCTCCTTGAAGAACCCCGCCCCCGTATCAAGTCCTGTGCTGAACTTGTTTCAGCAACGGGGCAGGCATAAATGGCGTGGATTCTCAGACGGTTAAGGGAATTGCCATTCTATACGGCTCGCCCCCATCTTTTCCATGAACTTTTTACTCTTCAATTCCTTGCCGAGTTGATACCGTATGAAGTCCGCGAGGATTCTTTCACACTCATCGAGGACGATGGGGCCGGGCATGAGACGCTTGAGTTTCTCCACCTCGAGCCTTGCGGCCATCGAAAGAAACCCCGCGGCCCCGGCCGAGAGAGGAATGATGTTTTTTAAAAATGCCGCGCACTTCCCGCAGATAACCCCCCCTTTTTCGGAAGAAAAAAATAACGCCCTCTGGCCCGGCCCGGCCTTGCACGCCACACACCCCTCGAGATGCGGAAGATAGCCGGACAGGGCAAGGGCCTTTATCTCAAAAAATCTCAGCATCTCCCTCCCAAAGCCTCCCCCCCCGTCACCGGGCAGTCTTAAAAAACATGACAGGGTATCGAAAAATTCCGCGTTCTTCATCCCCTCCAGCGTGAGTTCATTAGTAAGTTCAAGCACATAGCAGGCCCTTCCGTATCTCTCTATATCGTTTTTAAGAAGGCTATAACCTTCCTGAAGCGCTATTGCCTCGACCCTCACAAGTTCGCTCTTCCCGGTCTGGAAGAAAACGAGCCTCACCCTGGAGGCCGGTTCGAGGTTCCCGACGAATCTTTTTTTACTCCTCCTCGCGCCTTTTGCAATGCCCTTCAATTTACCATAGTCCCTCGTATAAAAAGTAATTATCCTGTCGGACTCTCCGTAGTCCATGGAATTCAGTATGACGGCGTCCGTCCTTCTGTAACCCCTCTTCACAGTATCCCGGCCCTCATAAATACCGCCGCAAGCCCCAGAAAGGATAAGAACCCGCCGACGTCCGTGCATGTGGTGACGAATATGCTGGATGCGAGCGCGGGGTCAGCCCCCCACCATTTAAGCGCCAAAGGTATAATCGTCCCGCTGAAACCCGCTATCACGAGATTGGCCATCATCGCAAGGAAAAGCAGCAGCCCCACCATGGGGTTGGCTCCGAGGATATAAGAGACTCCCATCGCGACAATCCCGGTTAAGATGCCGTTTGCCAGCCCCACGAGCACCTCCTTGATGAGCACCTTTCTGGCGCTATTGGGGGGAAGTTCTCCGAGGGCAAGCCCCCTTACGACCACGGCTATGGTCTGGGTCGCGGCATTCCCGCCCATGCCGGCGACAATGGGCATGAATACGGCAAGTATTACCAGCCTGCCTATGGTGCTTTCGAAGACCTTTACAACGGCCGCGGCGATGAATGCCGTGGCAAGGTTAATCAACAACCACGGCGCGCGCATCCCGAAAGACCTCCCCGCGGAGTCCAGAACCCTCTCCCCTATGTTCAGGCTCGCCACCCTGTAGAAGTCCTCGGATATCTCCTCCTCGATGACGTCCACGATGTCGTCTATGGTTATGCGGCCCACGAGCCTGCCGTTCTTATCCACAACGGGCATGTTCAGAAGGTCGTAACGCTGGAACATCTTGGCGACCTGTTCCTGGTCCACGTCCGTCGTCACCTTTACGGCCTTTGTATCGGTTATGCCCTTTATCGGCCCGTCTTCTTCGGCGAGTATGAGTTTATTGAGCGCGACACTCCCGGAGAACCTCCCTTCGGAATCCACGACGAAGACGTTCGAGATATTGTCTATCTCTTTACTCTTTCTCCTTACCTCCTCTATCGCCTCCCTTACGGTGGCGGTCTCCCTTACGGATACAAGTTCGGCCTGCATCTTGCCGCCGGCCGTGTCTTCGGGATAGGCGAGGAGTTTCTGTACCTTCCGGGCATCCTCCTTGTCTATGCCGGCAAGCACCTCATTAGCCTCCGCAAGCGGCAGTTCGCCGACTATGTCGGTGGCGTCGTCGCTCTCCATCTCGCCGACCAGTTGGGCGAGCTCTCCGGAGGAGACGGAGGCGACGAGGAGTTCCCTCATCCGGTCATCCAGTTCGAGAAGGACCGCGGAGGCGACGTCCTTTTTAAGAAGCCTGAATACCCACGTCACCTGAGGGCCCTCAAGCCCCTTCAAAACGGCGGCGACATCCGTGGGATGGAGGGGGGCGATGAGTTTTTTAACCCCCTCGAGGTCCTCTCTCTCGATGGATTCTTTCAACTCCTCAACGGGCAGATGTTTTTCCTCTACAGCCATGGCGCCCCTGCGAAGGAACCTTTTTGCAAGAAGGTCCGCGCTTTAAGAAAACCTTTGCCGGAACAATGCCGGAACAGCTTCGGCGCAAGTTTCGAAAAAAGGCTTCTTAAGAAAATTAGCACATACAAAAAAGTGAAGTCAACCTTTTAGTTGGCGCGGCATAATCTTTTTGGAAGGAATTCTTTTCGCTTAAAGAAAGATTGGAAAAAGAGAAAGGAAAAGGGCTACCTTACGAGGAAAAACGGCCCGTCGACCGCCCTCATCAGATGTTCCGCGGTGCTCCCCAGAACCATTTCGCCGAGCCTCGAATGGCGCGTGGCGCCGATGAAAACGAGGTCATGACTGTTTTCCCTGTAATACCCCTCCATAGAATAAGGCGGCTCATCATCTGTACGGACGAAACGGGCCCCGATGGAGTACGGGGCGACATAGTCCCTCGCCTCGTTTAGGACCCTCTCTCCATCGGTCCCTTTCAGCGCGGTAATGACGGTCAAAGGCAAAGCGAGTGTTTTTGAAAATTCCGCGGCCTGGTGCATGGCCTTCGTTGAATTAGGGCTTCCGTCGTAGCAGAGAAGGGGATTACGGGGGGCGTTAAACGCCGCCGGAGCGATAAAAACGGGTCTTTGAGATTTTCTGACAACGCCCTCCGTGGCGCTTCCGAGGATGCCGTATTCAAACCCGACGTTAACGCCGCGTCTGCCGATAACCACGAGGTCGCTCAAACGGGATTTCTCGCATATCTCGTTGGATACTATCCCGAAGGAAAGGAGGGTCTCGCACGGGACCCCGGCATTCCCGCAATCCTTTTTGAAATTCTCGAGGATGGTCTTTCCGTTTGCCTCGAGCACCTCCCGCATCTTCGTCGAAAAATTAAGGAACGGCTCGAACCCTAAAGAACCGGAGAGGTCATGGATGAAAGGCCCTTCGAGCGCCACAATGTCCACGACATGGAGTCCCGTGAGTTGGGCGCCGAAACCCTCCGAGAGCCAGAAAGAATACTCAACCACGGCTTTTGAATAAGATGAACCGTCTAAAGAAACGAGTATCTTCTTAATCAACCCGCCTCCTTTTTGCCAAAAACTCTTAAACCGCCCGCATGGGCAACTGAATCGGGTGCCCGCCGAATTCCCGCCGGGCCGCTAAACAGGCGTTCCCGCCGCAAGTCCGGGAAGAACGATGACGCCTTCCTCGCGGACATCCACCCTGAAAAAATCCCCCTCTTTCCACTTAAGCGTTATGGGGACCTTCACCCTGTCGTCTATGACCCTTTTTAAGAACCTTGCGCCGTACTTGGCGTTGTAACCCGCTTCAACGAGTGAGTCTTGAGCCTCCTCGGTAATGAAGAGTTGCTTGGAATACTTCGCCATGTCCTCTCTCAGCCTGTCGAGATACATGGCGGTTATGTCCCGGACCTCGCTTCTCGTAAGCGGGGTGAATGTTATTATATCGTCTATGCGGTTTATGAATTCGGGGCTGAAGGTCTGCTCCACTTCCTTCATGATGCTTTTCTTGAGTTCCTCGGTCTTAAGCCCCTCCTGCAGGAACCCGAGCGGCTTAAGGAATTTCTTGAACTGGTCGCTTCCGAGGTTGCTCGTCATGATGATGACGGTATCGCTGAAATATACCCTCTTGCCTCTGCCGTCCGTAAGCCACCCCTCATCAAAGACCTGCAAGAAGAGGTTCAGCACATACGGGTGCGCCTTCTCCACCTCATCGAGGAGCACGACGGAATATGGATTGTCCCTTATCTGATTGGTAAGTATCCCTCCCCGTTCGCTTCCGACTATGCCCCTGGGCATTCCTATGAGTTTATCGACGGCGATTGACGAGTCTTTGTACTCGCTCATGTCTACCCTTACCATCTTCTTTTCGTCTCCGAAAAGGAATTCCGCAAGGGCCTTTGCCAGTTCGGTTTTACCCACGCCCGTGGGGCCGAGGAAGAGCAATACGCCGTCGGGCCTCGAGTAATTTTCCTTAAGCGGCCCCTTATTGAGCCTCAATCTCTTTGCCATGGCCCCTATCGCCTCTTTCTGCCCGACCACCCTCTTTGTGAGGGCGTTCTCCATCTCCTTGAACCGTTCGGTGGTGTCCCTGAATATCATATCCACGGGTATCTTCGTCTCCTGGGAAATCACCTCTATTACGTCCCCCGCGCCTACCTCGCCGCCGCTTCGGTGTATCTCGACCTTGACGCTTGCGGTGTCGAGCCAGCCTATAACCTTATCCGGAAGTTTAAGGCTCCTTACATACCTCTGGCTCATATCGAGCGCGGTATCGATAGCGTCGTCGCTTATCTTCACGGAATAGTTCTTCTCAAGCCTCTGCCTTAATCCGTAGAGTATCTTTCTTGTAACCTCAAGCGTGGGCTCCTCTATGTGCACGAGGCGGAAACGCCTGGCAAGCGCTTCGTCCTCGGCTATAAACTCCTTATATTCGGCAAGGGTGGTAGCCCCTATCATCTGGACCTCTCCCCTCGAGAGCGTCGATTTGAATATATTCGCCGCATCCGACGGCACACCCATCGCGCTTCCGGCGCCGATAAGGGTATGCGCCTCATCCACAAAAAAGATTATATTCTTCCTTTCCTTTATCTCCTTTATTATCTTTTCTATCCTGTCTTCGAACATCCCCCTGAATATGGTGCCCGCCACAACGGAGTTCATCTGGAGGTTTACAACCTGCTTGCCCCTGAGCCTTTTCGGCGCAAGATTGGGCTCGAGTTCTATCCGTCTGGCAAGCCCCTCGGCAACCGCGGTCTTGCCGACCCCCGGCTCCCCTACGAGCATCACGGAGTTGCTTCTTTCCACGTGGCAGAGGATTTCCATCACCTGGTCTATCTCCATGTCCCTGCCTATGACCGGGGAGAGCCTGTCGAACCTCGCCAGTTTATTGAGGTTCACCGCGAAGTGCTTCAGGTTCGGAGGAAGTTCATATTTCTTCTTCCACTCCTCTTCCATCTCCTCCTTGGTCCGGATCCTCACGGTAATCCTTCTCATCACATAATCGGAGTCGAGACCGAAACTGCGGAATATCTTTGCGGGAAGGCTGTGGTTTTCCTGGAATATCGCCATAAAGAGGTCGGTTGAGTCCACCTCGTCGCGGCCCCAGCGGTGGGCCTCGTCTCTGGCGAGCCTGAATATATTCTTTGTGGCGGGAGGAACCTTGAGCCCTAATCCTATATACTGGCGGGATACGTTCAGATGTTCGTTCAGGAAGTTAATGACGTGGTTGATATCGAGGTTTAGATCGTCCATCACGTCGCGGAAGAATTTTTCCTCGACCTTTGAGAATGCCACGAAGAGATGCTCTACGCCGAGGTAATAGTGCTGGCGCTTTTTACTCTCCTCTATGGCGGCCTCGAAGACCTGCTGCGCCCGCGGGCCGAGGTGTTCTTTCAGTTCGTCCAGTTCGGTCATTTTTAAAACCCCTGGGTTAAGGTTGATTTAACTGAAGGCCAGAGATCTTCTGTTCCCCCTTAAGCCGCGGCGCCCTGCCCGCTCCTCTCCTGTCCCGGCGGCAGCCCCTTTTTCATGGGAAACCTTGAACTTTTCCGAAGACGATACGTTGAAAATAGTCTACCACAAATCTTCCCTTGGGTGATAGGGATTTATTTTTTCCAGCTCTTCGAGAAGTTCTTTTGTCCTTTTATCCACTTTCTTCGGAACCGTTATCCTTATGATAACGTACTCGTCGCCCGCGCCTTGCGGAGAAGGAACCCCCTTGCCCCTGAGCCTCAACTTCTGCCCGCCCTGCACCCCCGCCGGTATCTTGATCTTTGTCTTCCCCTCTATTGTAGGCACTTCCACGTCCGCGCCGAAGGCCGCCTCCTGGACGGTGACCGGCACTTCCACGTATATATCGTTCTTCTCCCTTCTGAAATACGGGTGGGGCTTTACCCCCACTGTTATGTAGAGGTCTCCGGCTGGACCGCCTGAGACGCCGGGATTACCCCTTCCCGCAACCCTTACCCGCTGGCCGTCGCTTATCCCCGGGGGGACCCGCGCCTTGACCTTCTCCGTAGCGCCATCCCTCCTTACCGTAAGTTCGACATCCGTGCCTTTCACCGCATGGAGGAAATCGATAGAGAGGGAGTACTCGATATCCCCGCCCTTCCTCGGGATATGCCCGCGCCTTCCGCCGAAGAATTCGCTGAAGATATCTTCCATTCCGCCGAGGCCGGATTCAAAATCCGAGAAGTCGAACCCGCCTGGCGGGGCGCCCTCCCGTCCGGGCATGCCTTCGAAGATAACCCTGCCTCCCATATCATATTCCCGGCGTTTCTGGGGATTGCTCAGAACGCCGTAAGCCTCGTTTATCTCTTTGAACCTGGATTCGGCCTGTTTGTCGTTGGGGTGTAAGTCAGGATGGTATTTTTTGGCAAGATTTCGGTATGTCTTTTTTATCTCTTCCTCTGTGGCGTCTTTTCCGACACCCAGTATCCCGTAATAATCTTTATCTCTGGCCATTTATAAGGTCTGTAACCCGGGGACTCTGCCCAGCACCACTTTTGACAGGACTTCCTCCATAACATTCAAAGCCAACGTGTCAAAAGTGGTGCTGGGTGTCTAATCAGGAAGCGCCGGATTTCTTCTCGTTGTCGACCACCTCCGCTTCGACCACCTCCCCCTCGGCCTTGCCGCTTCCCTTTGCCTTTTCTCCCGGAGAAGAGGCCGCATGTCTGTAGAGGATTTCGGCAATCTTGTGCGAAGACGCCGTTACCTTGTCCGCGGCCCTCTTTATCTCGTCTACGTCGTTTGCTTCAAGGGCTTTCTTTGCCTCTGCCAACGCATCCTCCGCATCCTTTATATCCCCCTCCGAGAATTTGGAATGGTTCTCGTTCAGGGTCTTTCCCGTGTTATAGACGAGGGAGTCAAGGCGGTTACGCTCCTCCGCGAGGGCCTTGATGCGTTTGTCGTCATCCGCATGCCTTTCCCCGTCTTTCACCATCTTCTCGACCTCTTCCTTGCTCAAGCCGCTCGAGGCGGTGATGGTTATCTTCTGTTCCTTATTCGTTGCGAGGTCTTTCGCTCCCACATTCAGTATCCCGTTTGCGTCTATGTCGAACGTAACCTCTACCTGCGGCATGCCCCTCGGGGCCGAGGGTATCCCCATGAGATGGAACCTGCCGAGGGTGCGGTTATCCCCGGCCATGGGGCGCTCGCCCTGAAGCACATGTATCTCGACCTGCGTCTGGTTGTCCGCGGCCGTCGTGAATATCTCCTTTTTCTTCGTCGGGATAGTCGTGTTCCTCTGGATAAGCGTCGTCATAACCCCGCCGAGGGTCTCCACTCCCAATGAGAGCGGGGTGATGTCCAGAAGCACTATCTCGCTTACCTCGCCCGCGAGGACCCCGGCCTGTATCGCCGCGCCGACCGCCACAACCTCGTCCGGGTTCACGCCCTGATGGGGTTCCCTCCCGAAAAATTCCTTTACGAATTTCTGTATGGCGGGCATCCTCGTCATGCCCCCGACAAGCACCACCTCGTCTATGTCCGAGGGTTTCACCCCCGCATCCCTGAGGACCTGCTCGCAGGGCCTGTGACTCCTCTCGACGAGGCGTTCCGTAATCTGCTCGAGTTTCGCCCGCGACATCCTCATGACCATGTGCTTGGGGCCGGATGAATCCGCGGTTATGAACGGAAGGTTTATCTCGGTCTCCATGACGCTCGAGAGTTCTATCTTCGCCTTTTCCGCGGCCTCTCTCAATCTCTGAAGCGCCATCCTGTCCTTTGAAAGGTCTATCCCCTGGTCTCTCTTAAACTCCGCAATGAGCCAGTCTATGATGGCCTGGTCGAAGTTATCGCCACCGAGGTGCGTGTCCCCGTTTGTGGATTTCACCTCAAAAACCCCCTCTCCCACCTCGAGTACGGATATGTCGAAGGTCCCGCCCCCGAAGTCATAGACCACAATGAGTTCCTCCTTTTTCCTCTCGAGCCCGTAGGCGAGGGATGAGGCGGTCGGCTCGTTTATTATCCTCTTTACGTCGAGTCCCGCGATACGGCCCGCATCCTTCGTGGCCTGGCGCTGACTGTCGTTAAAGTACGCGGGACCGGTTATAACGGCCTCTTTCACGGTCTCCCCCAGATACGCCTCCGCGGCCCTTTTGAGTTTCTGTAATACCATGGCGGAAATCTCGGGGGGGGTGTAGAGTCTGTTCATGCTGCCTATTCTGACCACGGCCCTGCCCTTTTCGTCCCTCTCGACGGGATAGGGGACCATCTTCATCTCTTCGGTCACCTCGTCCAAGTTCCGCCCCATGAACCTTTTAATGGAAAATACGGTGTTCTCGGGATTGGTTACGGCCTGCCTCTTGGCCACCTGTCCGACGAGTATCTCTTTATCCCTTGTGAACGCCACAACGGACGGGGTAAGGCGGCTTCCTTCCTCGTTGACTATAACCTTCGGCTCCGCCCCCTCCATTACGGCGACAACGGAGTTTGTCGTGACGATGTCTATGCCTATTATCTTGCCCATATATTTTTCTCTTAAACCTCCATTTTCCCCTTAAGCCGCGACAGTCCCTTAAAAACGCCCGTTAACACGCCCGGCCGCGCGCCGCAACCGGTTAAAAATCACTATAAACCGTTTCTTTTACCTTGTCAAACAATACAACGCGGCGGCGTAAAATCCGGCCTGCCGGGGATGAAACATCCCCGGTACTGATTGATATAAGGATAATATAGGGAGCAACCCCCGGAATGTCAAGGGATGAGGGGTATTGAGAGGCAGATAAAAGCTGTCAGGACGCTTAAGAAACCCATAAAACGCGGAACGGGGCAATCTATTTTCCTGTTCCGGTATGCTTGGCCGGCCAGATAGATTTATCAGTTGAAAAGAACGGATATTCAGGAGGCGTGTTTGACTTTTTCTTCGTAGACGCCGGCCAACCCGGGGTCGGCATATGTAAACCTTACACCCATGCCGTTTCTTTCAACCGGCACCAGATGCTGCGGGATTTTCTTTGCCCATGCCACAACCCCTTCGGCTTCATATTTCTTGTCGGCGGTCACAATGGCCAGATATAGTTTTGTTCCTGACATGAAAACGGAGTTTGTCTTTATGCAGAGCCCCCCGCTGGAAATATCCGTGCTGAAAGATACGTACCCGAGAGGTTTATCCTGCCCGTAGTGCACGATGGTCCTGAAAGCAACCCTCCTGCTTCCCCTCTTGTCTATCATGGCTTCTTCCCTCTTTTAAAGGTTAATACCTCTCCCCTGCCTTTCTTGTTTAAAGAAACCCTTGCTACAAAGAACGTTACACCAAAACATCCTCTTTTTCAAGACATAAATATATGCGGGGCGCCGCATAAAAAAAGCCCCATGGCATTCATAAGCCACGGGGCTTTCAGAAAAAGAGCCGGTATACTTTACTTCGGAGACGTATATCCGAATACGGTTTCCTTCTCCGCGAGGGCCAGGAAATTCTTAAATGCGGCGTCTGTCCCGAAATAAAAGACCCTGCCAGAGGCGTCGGCATAGGTGGACGCTTCGGATTTGTCGACCGCCTTGCCGGTCATGGGGTCCTTTGCAAACCGCGTGGAAGGATTGAGTTTCATGTTCAACTCTGCCGCCGCTCCGGTTGCGTGATACACCTTGCCGTCGAGCCTGACTTCATCCTGCGCCTTTCTCTCGTAGCGGTTTGTCGCCATGTTAACCTCGGCGGGACTGACCTTGGTAAGCCAGAGGCTCGGGCCCGCGCTCACCTTCTGCGGGATGGGGTTCTTTGTCCTCAACGCCTCAGCCTGCAACGATGCAAGATAGTTCTGCTTGATATCCCGCAATACCAATATCGCCTGTTCCTCCTGCGCATCGCTCGCCGACCCCGACCGCGCAACCGCGGGCAGAGCCGCGGCAACGAATACCGCAAAGACTGAAACAAACAGAATCTTGAAGACATCCCTCGCCATAAACACCCCCTGAATTATTTAATAGTGCTTTTAGAATTTCATCGCCGGACAAATACTGCCGTTACAATGCCCGGTCCCGGAATCTATTCCGGAATTCCCGAAATTATATGGCTTTTTCACGGATAAGTCAACGAAATTCTCAATGGCCTGCGCCATAGGGCGCATCATTTTTCCCACAGGTGTTTGTCCACGTACTGCGCGAGTATTTCCTGCATGCCGGCGGGAGGAGGGGTCAGGAAATAGGAATTTATTACTGCATGGGCTATCTCATGGGCGAAGACCCTGTCCGTAATCTTCTCGGCGGCCAAATATATGCCCATCGACGTGTGCGAATAGAATGCCACGGGAGAATCCTCTATAAAACCCTTTTCCCTGTAAATATCCTTAATCTCCGCGTAGGTGGGGTATATGTAGACGTTGAAATGAAAGTCGTTGGGGAACATATCGAGGATGGTCTCCACCCTGAACACTATCCTGTCCACGGTTGCGCCTATCGATGCGCGGTCTCTTTCAGGGTCTCTGCCTAAAAATGCTATGCCGCCTATCTTTTTGCCGAAATCATGGAGCGCGTCTTCATCGGGGTAATATACGGCGGCGTACCGTGTCTCAAAACTCTGTTGCCCGTTGTTTGCCGCGAGGGCCTCTTGAACGGAGAAAAGAAAGACAACGGTTATGAGGTTTAACAAAAAGAGGTTGCGGGTGATATTGCTCGGTGGCATCGTCTTTTAGGACCCGGAGTCGTTGAGGGGAAAAATACCTTTTAAACAACCGCCAAATCTCTCAGACACCCTCCTTTTTAAGGTTGTAGGATGTGTTGAAATAGTTTGCGTCCTTCTTGAGGCCGTCGAGTTTCAAAGCGGCCTCCCCCACCAGGGCGTTGAGTTTCGCGGCATCCATGGAGCCGGATGACGCAATGGATTGTATCTCGCGGAGGAGGCCGTTTAACTCCTCCGCATTGCGCTGCACCCTTGAGACAACGCCTTCCATCCTCGAATTAAATTCATTTACCCTGTCCGCAAGGGTTGTAAGCTGGTCGCTCGACCTCAGGTCAAACCTGTAGGTAAGGTCTCCCATGCCGGTTTTTTCAAGGCTCCTTTCGAACCGGTAAAGAGGCCCGGCTATCTTATGGGAGGCCATAAGGATAAAGACAAATCCGAGGATGGCCGTTACCCCTACAACTAAAAGACTCCCGACCAGAAGCGCCGGCAGAAAATACTCCCCTGTCCTCGACACCACGAGTTCCGAGCCGCTGTAACCGGTTATGAGCGTGCCCTTTGAGACGTAACTGAAGATACCTATCCCCATCAAGGACTCTATGACGATGAGTATAAGGAAGTTCCTCGAAAAATTCGCCTGGAATCCTTTTTTTATGAAGACGTTCCTTCGTTTCGGCGATTTTCCTTCACTCATTTGCAACCCTCTTGAGATTCTCGCGGTTTATCTCTATCTTTGATGATTTCCTTAACGTATCCATCCAGATATCCAACGCCCTTTCTTTTTTCTGTTCGATGAGGCTTTTGCTTATCTGGCCGTAAATATCGCGCAGTTCCGGCAGATTGACCGGCTCTTTCTTGACCACCCGGACCGCGAGATAACCTCCCCTGCCCTTCCATACCCCCCCGTCCCCGTTAGAGAGGCCGAATGCGTTGTAAAGAGGGTCGGTCAGCCTGACATTCTCCAAGAGGAGCGGCCCCATAACCGCCTCCCCCTCCACCGCCTCCCCCCTCAACATCTTCTCTTTCGCCTCCTCCGCCTCCTTTCCCGCGGCTCTGGAGGCCGCCCTCACCGTAATCTTCCACCTCATGCCCTCATAATACATCTTCACTTCGTCGTCGGTGGCGAAAAACTTATTTTCCCACTCCTTTGTCTTTGCGTCAATCAATTCCCGGATTAGCGTCTGCTCCCAGAATTTTTTTATGGTCCTGACAAAACGTTCGTCCTGAGACAACCCCCTTTTTACGGCTTCCTGTATCATGAGTTTCCTGTCGATGTCCGTCTGGAGGAGGTTTTCGAGCGTCTGCGGGTTTATCCTGACGTTGGGGTCGCGGCGCGCGGCGAGAGAAACCTCTTCCTCGAAATCCTTGAGGAAGAGAGGGGCATCGTTGACCGTTGCGACCCTTTCCTGCCCCCCGGACCCGCGGGAGCACGCGGAAAAAAGCGCGCTTAAAAAACATAAAACGACCAATATGCCGTTTCTACGATTCATCCGACGCTAATTATAGTGGATTTCCTTAAGAAGGGCAAGAGGAGAACGAGACCATAAACAAAATGGAATTACACCGCTTCCAGAACGACTTGTATAACCGGCCGCGGAGTGCGGATTACTGGGAAGGCGGGGGCGGGGAAGGCGTCTTACTGTAATGCCGCGAAGGGGCCCTACCCGCCTATACGGACAGGCAGTATCACGGTCGTAATGCCGTTCCATTGCAGGTGCCTCTGTATGGCAAAGGCCGTCTCGTTATGCAGCACCTTGTGGTAGAATTTCTCGAGCCTGAACGTGAGTTGCCCCGTGAATACCGTGGATTGCTGGAATTCTTTCGTTATCCCCCCGCAGATGTTTACCGCCTCTTCAACGATATCCGTTCCGGTCTCGTAACGGTAGTCCGCGGGCAGCCCCAGTTGGCGCGCGAATTCGACGTATTTTTCGAGGGATTTTTTTACCGACTCCTCGAGGTTATGCACCTCCTCGGCGCCTTTAAATGAGCCGAAATCTATCACGGCCACGGAGACGAAGATGAAGTTCTTATAGAGGTTCGGGAAGTTGCGGACTATAGACAGGAACGTATGCACGCCGAAGCCGTTGAAGTCGTTCACAAGTTGTATGGCGGTCGCCTGCCTCGGGTTGAGCGGCTCTTCGTTAGTCTTTCCGGACATGGGTATGTCCCTTAAGAGGGAATCGAATTTGCCCATCTCCACCGTAACCTTGTCGTAGTGGCTCCGTATCATGTGGCAGACCCCGATGATTATGCACGTTATAAGAAGCGTTTCCCAGCCGCCCTCCGTGAATTTCTCAATCACCGTAACTATCAGGATGGTTACGCAGAGCGTAAGCCCGGTAAGGTGGACCGCGAGGTGCCTCCGCCACTTCTCCTCCTTGCCGCGGTGCTTTACATAGAAACGCGCCATCCCGAACTCGGACAGCGAAAATGTCAGAAATACGTTTATCGAATACATGACGACTATCTTCGCCACGGAGCCGCCTGTGGTAATGAGTATGAACATCGCGCCTAGCCCCATGAAGAGTATCCCGTTATGCGTGGTAAGCCTCTCGGAGAGGGAGGCGAACCTGTGGGGGAACCACGAGTCAACAGCCATATTCGCCATAATCCGCGGGCCGTCTATGAAGCCGGCCTGGGCGGCCACGATGAGTATCCCCCCTTCAGAGAGTATGGTTATGAAGGCAAGGACGCGGCCAAAGGGAAGGTTGCCGAACGTGGC
>JACRCB010000064.1 GCA_016219165.1 Deltaproteobacteria bacterium
AACCGAATAGCGCATCTATCGCCTCTTTGACGGTTGCAACCCCGACCGCCTCGATTCCTCCTGCCGGGTTCATTCCCTTAAGATTATCCTTCGGCAGTATGCACCGCGCAAATCCGAGTTTCTTAGCCTCCTTTATCCTCTGCTCCGCATGATTCACCGCCCTTACCTCTCCCGCCAGCCCCACCTCCCCGAACACAACGGTCCTCCCTCCAACGGGCTTTTCGAGATAGTTCGATACGATGGATGCGAGTATCGCCATGTCCACCGCCGGCTCGTCCGTCCTCATCCCGCCTGCGACCTTGACGAATATATCATGGTTTGAGAGCGCAATACCTGCCTTTCTTTCGAGTACTGCGACCAGAAGGAGCACCTTGTTGTAATCAACCCCCACGACAGTCCTTCTCGGCATCCCGAAAAACGTCTTCGATACAAGCGCCTGTATCTCTATAAGCAAAGTCCTTGTCCCCTCAAGGCTCGCCGCAACGGCGGAGCCGGATGTGCCCTCTGGCATTTCCTGAAGGAATACCTCGGAGGGGTTTACAACCTCGCACAGGCCGCTGTCCTTCATCTCAAAGACCCCTATCTCCATGACGGAGCCGAAACGGTTCTTGACGGCGCGCAGTATCCTATATACGTAACTCGTCTTACCCTCGAAATAAAGGACGGTATCGACCATATGTTCCAGCACCTTGGGGCCCGCGATAGCCCCCTCCTTTGTCACATGGCCGATAAGAAAGAGCGGAATCTCCATCGCCTTCGACAGCGTTATCAACTTAAGGCTCGCCTCCCTGAGTTGGCTTACGCTTCCGGGGGAGGATTCGATTTCATCCGTATACATGGTCTGGACCGAGTCCACGACCAGGACCTCGGGCTTCATCTCCCTTACCATCTCCACAATTTTTTCAACCGAGACCTCGCACCACACAAAGAGGTTATTGTCGACCGCGGCGAGCCTTTCGGCCCGGAGCCTTATCTGTCTCATGGATTCCTCTCCGGAGACATAAAGCACCCTGTGCCCCTTTTTCGCAAAAACACCCATGGCCTGAAGTAAAAGGGTGGATTTCCCTATCCCCGGGTCTCCCCCGACGAGCACGCACGCCCCCGGGACCATCCCCCCTCCGAGCACCCTGTCCAGTTCCCCTATGCCGATATCCGTCCTCTCTTCCGATGCGCCTCCAACCGCTGTTATGGGCGCGGGGTGGACCAGGGAATCGAGCGCGGGGAACCCCTTTTTTCTTCCCTCCACCCGTTTTTCCTCCACGATGGTATTCCACTGGCTGCAGTCAGGACATCTGCCGAGCCATTTCAAGGAGGTGTGGCCGCACTCCTGACATGCATATACGGTTTTTACCTTGGCCATATTACGGTTTGGAGGGACATTCCCTTAAAGATATTTCCAGATTTCTCGTGGTTTTGTTTGACAAAAGGCGTTATTCTGTTAAGATAAAAAAAGGTTCTAAAAGTCATAGAGTTACGTTGAAATAATGGGCACCGACCATACAACCATACTAATTGAACTCAACAGGGCTGTCAAGGCGCTTAATTTCTACCCCAAGTGGCATCCCAGGCTTGAGGCCGCTCTCGGCGGTTTCTATTCCGTTCTCAAGGAGGCAACGTCCGAAAAAGGCGAGATAAAGTGGAAGATTGACAATAAGGGGATATATGACGGAAAAACCCCGATAGCCCCGAATCTCCCGGCGACCTCTTCCCTGGCAAGGCAGCTATTCTTGAGAAAGGTAAAGGCGGTAAAATTCCTGCCGGCGGTTTCGCCGGCGGATACGAGGGCGCTTATCGAGATACTTATTATGGAACCAAAGGATATATTCGACAAAGGCGGCGTTGATAAAGTTATGGCGGGGAAAGGGACGGGTAGTATACTCTTAAACGAGATGAGTTACGAGCAACTGGAAGAACTCAGGAAGGAATCGGAGGAGGAAAGAAGGGTTGCCGCAAAGAGGATGGAGCACACGCAGGAGTCCGGGGAGATGGAGGAAGGGGCAAGACTTAAGCAGGGGGGCAAACCCGAAAAAGAACCGCGTGAAGAGGAGAGCCTTGAAAGCCTTCTTAAGCGTATCGATAAAGAAACGGATTTCCTTATATACAACGACGTCTCCATCCGGATAACGGAAAAGGCCGACGTTTTAATCGGCAAAAACCGTTTTGACGAGGCGATGCCGGCGTTCGTCCTCTTCCTGAAACACAGCATGCCGAAGTATTCCCCGACCGAGGAGATAAAGAAAAAGGCCGGGGAGTGCCTTGTTAGATTTCTCTGCTCGGAGGAACTCCTCGCCTATCTTGTAAAGAGGATCGCGGGCACTGAGGAGCCGGACCGAATGAAGTTTCAGGCCATGGTCTGGAAGGCGGGAGACGCGGTTATAGACCTCCTTATCGACGCCCTCATCGAAACACCTCAGGCAAATGCTAGGCGCCACCTCTTCAACACACTCGTCAAATTCGGAGAGAAGATAAGGCCGAGGGTCGAATCCCGGCTCAATGACGCGAGGTGGTATGTGGTAAGGCAGATGGTGACCATACTCGGGGAGTTGGGCGGGGAAGAATCGACTGAGCCGCTTGAGAGGGCCTATAGCCACAACGACATGAGGGTTAAGAAGGAGGTGCTTAAAAGCCTCGGAAGGATCCCCTCCGTAAAATCGTCCCAGGTTCTCCTTTCGGCCGTAAGGGATGGAGATAAGAGCCTTCAGGGGCAGGCGATAATATCTCTCGGGATGCTCAAGGACGCCGCCGCAATAAACGCCCTCGGAGAACTGGCGCTTAAAAGAGAGCCGTTTACGGACAACTTCCAGATGAAGAAGGAGGCCATAAAGGCGCTCGGCATCATAGGGGATAAGAGGGCCGTGTCTTTTCTTACAAAACTCCTCTTGAAAAAGGTATGGTTTAGAAAGGACGAGCACGAAGAACTGAGAATGCTTGCGGTCGTATCCCTCGGAAAGATAGGCGGGAAAGAGGCTGTCTCTGCCATAGAAAAAATCTACAAGGATTCAACGGGCATACTCTATAATACATGTAAAAGGGCCTTGGAGGGAAGCGGAGGAGAAGGAGAATAAACCTAATGAAGGTCGATACAGAACAAATACTGAGGGCCCTTAACGCCTCGCTTAACTCGCGGAAACTCTACCCCGCGGGGCATCCTTCCGTTACCGTTCCGGCAAGGAGGCTTGAAGAGCTGATACTGGATTACCTGAAGGAGAGCGACAAACTCATAGTGGGTGTTGTCGACGGCACCATCATAGTCGAGGACATCCCCGTTGATGGAAGCGAGGAGCAGTTCCACGACATAATAGAGCATCTCAGGAAAAACGGGGTCGGGGCAATAATCTTTATGCGGGGCGCGGGCAAAGAGGAACTCTCCCGTCTCCTCGATATCCTCACGGAAGACCCCCCCAATGCACCGGATGAACTGGAGGGGAAACTCCGGGGGAAAGGAGTTACGCATATAAACCTTAAGCTCCTGCCGAAGGAGAAAAAGAGTTTTCTCGAGGTCCACGGAGACGCCGTCCGCACCGTAAAGAACGCGATGGACGAAGTAAGGATGGGCAAGATCCCCAAATCCAATGAGGTAAAAAATGTAGCAAAGGATTTGACGGAAATGATATTTACCGACTCCAACGCGATGATGGGGCTTGCCATGATAAAGAGTTACGACGAGTACCTCTACAACCATTCCGTAAATGTGAGCATATTCAGTATCTCTCTCGGGAGGTTCATGAGTCGCGACGAAAATGAACTCCGCATAATAGGGATGGCCTCTTTGCTTCACGACATCGGCAAGACCGGAGTTTCGGAGCATATTATAAGGAAGCCGGGCAACTTAAGTTTTGAGGAGTGGGAAAAGGTTAAGGAACATCCGGTATTGGGAAGCCGGATAGCGCAGAGGATGGAAGGCATAGACAGCAGGGTAACCACCATCATCTACGAGCACCATGTAAGATACGACCACTCCGGCTACCCCTCCCTCAAAGACACGCTCCACCCCCTCTCTCTCATCGTCAGTATAGCCGATGCCTACGACGCCCTCACCACCCTCAGGGTCTACCAGAAACCCTTCCAGCCGGTGGAGGCGATGAAGATACTCAACGACCTTGCAGGGAAACACTTCGACCCCTCAACCGTAAAGGCCTTCGAGGACATGATAGGGCTCTATCCGGTGGGTACGGTCGTGAGGTTATCTTCAAACGAGGTGGGGGTGGTGACAAAGGCGAATACGAATGCAAGCGACCGCCCGGTCGTAAAGGTCATATATGACGGTTCCGGAAGCCTCCTGGGCAAGCCCTATGTTGCGGACCTCACGCAAAAAGACTTCCAAACGCTCACGGTAGTAGGGACCGTGGACCCGCTCGCAAGGAACATGGACGTCGGGGCTTTCCTCGCCAAAGAGGTGACGGCGGAAGGGCGGTAACGTCAATCTTCCATCATCCCGAGCGCCCTTATGGCCGAGGCCCTCATGGCGGCATTCCCCTTGACGGCAAAATAAAGCATTGCCTCCTCCGTCCTTTTATCGCCGATACGGCCTATGACGTCCAGGGTGTTCTCTATCACCCCGGGGTCTTTACTTTTAAGCATCTGCATCAGGAGTGCGAGGATTTGCGGGTCGCGGAAGCTACCGAGCGCGGATACCGCCACCCTCTCCACGACGAGACTGGGGTCTTTGAGCCTTTCCACTATTTCAGACAATACCCCTTTATCCCCAATCTTGCCCAGAACCCTCAGGGCCGCGGCCCTTACATCCTCCAGAGGGTCTTTCGAGGCCTTTACGAGTATCCTCAAGACCTCCTGCCCCCTCAAGTTCGAGAGCGCGTAAACGGCCCTGAGTTTTTCTATCATTTCTCCGGAATCAACCATTTTTTCGAGATAGACCAACCTTGCCCTTATCTCGAGCCTCTCGAGGGCCTCGGCCGCGGCGCTCCTTACGGCCTCGTCCTTTTCCTGAAGCGCCTTCACCAACGCCTGCTTCCTCTTATCCATATATGTAAAATTATCAGATACCGCCTGAACTTTCAAGGATTTTGTTCTTCCACAGGGTAACGTCCGAAAGGGCCCTCTCTACGCAGCGCCTTCTGCTGGATTTCGAATTCACGCCTTTAATAAGCCCGAAGTTGGAATTCATCGGCTGAAAATCTCTCCGCCCGGGGTCTGTTATGTAATCTATGAGGGCGCCGACCATCGTTGTAGGAGGCGGAAAGGCGGGAGGGAGCCCCTTATAAAGCCTTGAAGCGTTAATCCCGGCGATGATGCCCGTTGCCGCTGATTCGCAGTAACCTTCGACCCCGGTAATCTGGCCCGCGAAAAATACCGAGGGGTCCTGATTGGTCTGAAGGGTCCTCAAAAGAAGCCTCGGGGAGTCTATGAAACTGTTACGGTGGATGCTTCCGTATCGGGCAAACCTCGCGTTCTCAAGGCCGGGTATAAGGCTGAATACCCTTTTCTGCTCGGGCTTGAGAAGCCTTGTCTGAAAACCCACCATGTTGTAGAGGGTATCCTCCCTATTCTCCCTCCTCAACTGCAAGACCGCGTACGGGCGTTTCCCGGTTTTAGGGTCTATAATCCCGACCGGCTTCATGGGGCCGAAGGCAAGTGTGTCCCTCCCCCTCTCCGCGAGCGTCTCCACAGGCATGCACCCCTCGAAAAACATCCTTTCGAAGGAATGGAGAGGGGTCTTCTTTGAGAGCAGGAGTTCCCCGACAAACCTCTCATACAGGGTCCTGTCCAGAGGGCAGTTTATGTAGTCGGCGCTACCCCTGTCATAACGCGACGCCATGAACGCCACATTGAAATCGATGGAATCCTTGTACAGCACCGGGGATATCGCGTCATAGAAATATAAATTTTCCGCACCTACGAATCCGCGGATTTGGCCCGCGAACGCATCCGACGTCAGGGGGCCGGTTGCGATTATAAGGGGTCTTCCGGAAGGCATCCCTCTAACCTCTTCCCTTATAATCCGAACTCCTGCCCCTTCGATAGTCTCCGTTATGAATGAGGAAAACCTTTTGCGGTCCACGGAAAGCGATTTGCCGGCCGGCACCCTCTCTTCGTCCGCCGCGCGGATTACAAGGGAGCCCAGAAGACGCATCTCCTCTTTGAGGAGTCCGGAGGAGTTCTCCAGAGAGTCGCTCTTTAAGGAGTTGGAGCAGACGAGTTCCGCAAGGAGGGAGGAGGTATGAGCGGGAGAAAAAAGAAGAGGCTTCATCTCGTATATCGTAACGTCGACTCCGAGCCTTCTTGCCTGCCAGGCCGCCTCGCATCCCGCAAGCCCTCCGCCTATGACGGTTACCTCGTCCATACCCTGTATATTACAACCTGAAAGAACCGCCATCAAGGTCTTTTATCGCGCCCTCTTGCCCCGGATGAGAAATTATGTTAGTTTACCTCCGTGAAGAAGGCGCGCGCTCACGTGATAGTGTCGGGGCTTGTTCAGGGGGTTTTTTTCAGGGCGCACACGCAGGAGGCCGCAGTCCTACACGGCGTTACGGGATGGGTCAGGAATAATCACGACGGAACGGTCGAGGCTATATTCGAGGGAAAGGAAGAGACCGTAAAAAAGATGGTCGGGTGGTGCAAAAAGGGCCCGCCCGCGGCGATGGTGGAAGACGTGGATATAAGATGGGGAGAGTTCAAAGACGAGTTTCCCGGCTTTACCATACGTTATGGGGATTAATGGTCCGCCGTAAAATATTTTTCCGGGGACCCTCCATGGAAAACTTCAGATGAATATAAAAAGGCTTCTCTTTTTCATACCAGCCGCGTTCTTTCTTTCCTGCGCCGCGGAAAAAGGCCCGCTGCATCTCCATCCGGCCGGATACAATGGAACGGGATATTACCAGAGCGGGGAGAAATCTTCGTTTGAAAATAAATCCCTTAAGGTTACATTAAGGCATATTACGAGGTTGAGCGAAACCGAAAGAGACCCCCTTATGCTCGAACTTTTCGCCAAAAACTTTATCTTTCTGAGACTGGATATCGAGAACAGAAGTTCCCTCGAGGTTACTTACGACCCGTCCCACACATCCCTTGTTTCGGGCTCCTTCGGCTATGAAAAGCCGGTCGATTATACGGAACTCTACCACATCGTGAGCGAAAAATACGAGGGGGGACTGCCCGAAAGGCGCCTCTCTTCTTTGAAGGGAAAATTCTACGACCTCGCCACAAAGGTGCCGCCGGGCGGAAAGGCCTCAAAGTTCTTAATCTTCTACCCGTTCGAAAAAGACTCGAAGGGGGAAGATGCGGCGCTCACGATAAACGAACTCTACATGGGTGTGGATACCGTAAGCCTCTCCTTCCCGTTCAAGATAAAGGCGGTGGAGGGGGGGGCGAGAGGTTATTAAAGTCGAAAAATCCACCCGAAGAGCCTGCCCTGAATTGAATCCAGGGTATTTCAGGCTTGTTTCAGGGGTGGGCCGGGTTTTACTCCGAACCCTTTCCCTTTTCCTCCTTCAACGCCTCTTCGGCCATCTCTTTTGTCTTGTTGAGTTTCTCCTGCGCCTTTTCAGCGGTCTGCTTAACCTTTCTCTGGTATGTCCCGAGCCTTTCCCCGGCCTCCTCCGTCTTCCTCCCCAAACTTTTCAGATACTCCCCCCCGCCGAAGGCGATAAAGAGTATAAGCATGATGACGCCTATGATAAAACCAAAGACAATCTTCTTCATATCCTCTCCTTGGGTTTAAACGCATCCTTACCGGCCCGGCACGCCGCACCGCGCCATTACCTGCCGCCCTTGCGGATAACCTTAAGGAAGATCTGAAAAAGTATCTTGAGAGAACCTTTTTATAAAAAGGTTCTCTCAATCTCTCTCCAAAAATTTTCAGTTCTGGTGGGCACAGCCCACCCTAAAAGTCTTTGGAGGGGGTCT
>JACRCB010000062.1 GCA_016219165.1 Deltaproteobacteria bacterium
CTCCTGTATCACCTTCAGCCTCTTCAACTCCCGTAAGCTCATGTAGATAATGTCCTCTCCGGCCATAATCTCCTCCCTTCAAAGGGGAAAATTATAGCCATTCAATAGGACATTTCTACTTTGCTACTTTAGGACATTATCATTTTGCTGTAACATATGGATAGGGGGGAATAAAAAACCCGGGTGTGGGGTTATGCAAGGCTTAAAGATGGGGGCGGGTGAGTCCAGCACCACTTTCCACTGCAAACGCCGTTATTATTAAGAAAGTCAGTATTAGAAAGTGGTGCTGGAGGGAAGGGGCCGCCAGCCCTGCAAACCCCACCCCAATAAAAAAACAAGGATGCACTAACAAAGAAGGGTAAATTTAATCCCCCCGGCCCCGGCCCGCCCCTTTGGAAAAGGGGGAGGAGATGAAGAAGAGATTGCTTCGGGACGGAAGTCCCTCGCAATGACAAAACCCGTTAAATCCCGTACCACTCCCCCATTCACGCCCCGCTTGCGTTTATCTCCCCGAAAAGAAGGCTCGGGGCGCCTGTGGAACCCAAAAAGCGCATGTCATTTCCCACGGCCTCGACCTTTGAGAAAAGGTCGAGCAATGTTCCGGCAATCGCAATCCCCCTTACGGGATAAGCCGGTTTTCCCCCCTCAATCCAAAGCCCGGACGCACCGAGCGAAAACTCCCCGCTTACCGGGTCCACGGTGTGAACGCCCATTGCCTCTCTTATAAAGAGCCCGCTGCCCATGTCGGAAAACAACTCCGCGAGGGATTTTTCTCCTTCTTCCATGGAGAGGTTTGACGTGCCCACGGAAGGAACACCCTTCCACCCGGGCCTCGCCGCGTTGCCCGTAGAAAGAACTCCCTCCCTTTTGGCCCAATATGTGTCATAGAGGAAACCCATGCAAAGGCCCTCCCTTATAAGGGGGGTCTTTTTCTTCAAAACCCCTTCGCAGTCATACAGGGAAGAGGCCCATCCGCCCCTCATAAGGCCGTCGTCCGTGAGGTTCAAAACCCGGGAGACGACCTTCTTCCCCCTCTTTCCCGCGAGCATCGATTTCCCTTTGAGCACCATGTCGGCAAGGAACGAGGAGGAAAGGACGTCTATGAATTCTATCACGACCGTATTCTCGAAGACGGCCGGGCATTTAAGCGTCTTAAGCGTCCTTGCGCCGAGAAGGCTTACCGCCCTCTCTCCCGCGCCTTTTGCAATGGCTGTGCAATCCACGTCCGCCCTCTTATGCCCCATGCCGGTATCCCAGCCCATCTGCGAGTCCCCCCCTTCCTCCGCAACCGCCACGACCGAGCCGGAAAAAAAAGTGGCGTCATAACTCACGTCAACGCCGTTTGAATTCACCGTCCTCGCGGACGCCTTTGTTTCGCCGTAAGCCGCCTTCCTTACCCTTTTTACGCGGGGGTCGAACGAAAGGGCGGCCTCTTCTATCGAAATGGCGCGTCCCGCCAACTCGACTTCGGATACGCCTTCGAATGCCGGGTCTACCGTATCGAGCAAGGGTAAAACGATTTGAGGCGGCCCTGAAGGCCGGGGGAAAGAAAGGTATCCGTCCTCCGCTGCGCCGGAACTTCCGGCAATGGTGAGTTCCACCATATCTTTCAGCGCGTCTTCGGCGAAGACGTTAGAGAAGCCGAACCCCGGACGACCTTTGCAGAGCGTCCTTACGGCGGCCCCCTCGCTCCTGCTTACCTTCAGGGCATCTACCTTCTTCTCCCTTGCCTCGACCGCAATCCCCTGCGAGGAGGAGAGGAAGACCTCATAGGAATCCACCCTGCCCTTGCAAAGCCGTGTGATTACCTCGACTACCCTGTCAAATCCTTTATCCATACCTTCTTTACCTCTAAAACCATTTGCCTGAACAATGATTAAACGGAGTTCGGCGAGGATTTATGGAAAGGCCCCTCCTAAAGTTCGATTATCATCGCATTCTCGTCGCATGTCGGAAACTTTATACACCTTACGCACTCGCTCCATATCTTATGGGGGAGTATTTCCTTGTCTATGGATTTAAATCCCATCTTTTCAAAAAAGGCCGGCCTGTACGTCAGGGCAAAGACCCTCTTAAGCCCCATGCCCCTCGCCTCATCGAGGCAGGCACTTACAAGGAGGGTGCCTATCCCTTTTCCGGACGCCTCCTCTTTCACCGCGAGAGACCTTATCTCGCCCATCTCCTCCAGGCATAGATGGAGCGCGCATACGCCCATAATATTCCCATCCTCCTCGTACACGAAGAAATCCCTGAGAGAAGAGTAGACCTCCCCAACGGTACGGTGGAGCAAGGCGCCCTTCTTTGCGAAGAACTCTATGAGTTCGTATATCTCTTTTGCGTCCTTTAAAACCGCCTTCCTGACCAGATACGGCCTCCGCTTAAGCGATGTCGAAGGGGCTACTTGCCCCTGCCCGCGCGTCCGAGGAGTTCACGCGCGTGTTTCCGTGTTGTTTCAGTCACATCCGCCCCCCCGAGAAGACGCGCCGTGCACTCGACCCTTTCTTTGGAGTCGAGTTTCCTGACCCTCGTAACGGTCCTTCCCTCTTCGTTGGCGGCCTTTTCGACGAAATAATGGTTTTCCGCGAACGTGGCTATCTGCGCCAGATGCGTTACGCATAGGACCTGATGGGTCTTTGAGACCGCCGAAAGTTTTTTGGCCACCGCATGCCCGGTCGTCGCGCCGACGCCGGAATCTATCTCGTCGAAAACGAGGGTCCCAACCCTTCCCGCGGACGTAAGGTTCTTCATCGCGAGCATTATCCTCGAAAGTTCACCGCCGGAGGCGACGCGCGATAAGGGTTTAGTCTCCTCTCCAGGGTTGGTGGATATGTGAAAGGTTACCCTGTCCGAGCCCTTCTCCCCGAAGTGCGGCGTCCCGTCCTTCCTGTCGGTATCCATCAAAACCTCGAATACGCACCCCTTCATCCCCAACTCCGAGAGTTCTTTCTCCATGCCCTTTTTAAGCCGCAGGGCGGCCTTTTTCCTTGCCTGCGTAAGAGACTCTGAAACGAGCGCCGAGGCCTCCCTCGCCCTCTCCGCGCCCGCGGTAAGTTCCTTAAGCCTCTCCCCGCAGTTCGTGATGTTTTCAAGCCGCCCGTCTATAATCCCCTTCCTTTCGAGTATCTCTTTTACCGTTGCGCCGTATTTCCGCTTGAGTTTTATTATGGCGTCGAGCCGGGCCTCGGCCTCTTCAAGCCTACGGGGGTCGCCTTCTATTCCTCCGGCGTAATCCCTTAAAAACGCGGCTATGTCTTCTATTTCAAAAGAGGCCGCCTCGAGCCTCTTGACCGCCCCGTCGAGAGAGGGGTCGAACCTCAGGGCATCCGCGAGTTCTTTCTTGAGTGCCCCGAGCCTTTCAAGGACGGAACCACCATCGGAATACAGCGCCCTTTCCGCGCCGTTCGCCGCGGCGTAGAGCCGCTCCGCGTTTTTAAGTTTATCCCTTTCTTTTTTCAACTCCTCTTCGTCGCCGTCTTTCAGGGCGGCGTCTTCTATCTCCTTCTTCTGAAAAAGGAGGAGTTCCCTCTCCTCCTCCGACCTTTTCATATCTGAGGCAACCGCGTCGAGTTCCCTTTTAAGGTCCGACCACTTCCTGAAACAATCGCGCATCTCACGGCGCAGCGCCCCGAGTTCCCCGAACTCATCGAGCATCTCTATGTGCTCCTCCTCCCTCGTAAGCGACTGATGCTCGCTCTGGCCGTATACGTCTATAAGACGCCGCCCTATGTCGCTTAAGGTGGCGAGGGTCGAGAGGCAGTCGTTTATGAAGACCCTGTTCCTTCCGCTTCTCTGTATTACCCTTTTTATTGTGAGGACGCCGGATGAGGGGATGCCCGAGGCCGAAAGCAGGCTGTCCATCGGCCCGGGGCCAGGGGTGTGGAAGAGGGCCTCGACCCGTGCCTCGTCTTTCCCGCTCCTTATCGAATCGCTTGAAGCCCTGTCTCCCAAAACGAGGTCTATGGCGTCGATGATTATGCTCTTCCCCGCGCCCGTCTCTCCAGTAAAAACATTGAGGCCCGGGCCCAGGGAGACCTTGAGGTCGTCTATTATCGCGAGGTCTTTGATATTGAGTTCAAGGAGCATCTTCTAAAACCGGTGGCTCGGCCCGGGTGGAGTCATCTCCGCCCCGCCCTTCGCAAGGAACCTTCATTCCTGTTTCGGCTCCCACATAAGTCTCTCCCTTAATATGCCGAAATAACTCTTGCCCGCGCACTTTACCAGATAAACGCTCTCTTTAGCCCTTCTTACCTCGACGCAGTCCCCCGCTTTAACCGCCATGTCCACCTGTCCGTCGAGCGTAAGTTCGGCGTGCCCGTGGTTGGAAGACACCTTCACCTCCACAACCATCCTGTCGGGGATTACCATCGGGCGGTTGGTAAGGTTGAAAGGGCATACCGGGACGATGATTATCGAGTGGATTGTGGGAAAGAGGATTGGGCCCGAGGCGGAAAGAGAATACGCGGTTGAGCCGGTGGGGGTGGCCACAATCAGCCCGTCGGAGCGGTAGGTGGTCACATACTCATTGTTTATCCGCAACTCGAGTTTTAACAACCTCGCTATGGTGCTCCTTATGACCGCGTCGTTCAAGACCCTGTACTGCGCAATCTCCCTCTCCCCGCTTAATATCCTGACCGAGAGCATCATCCTCTCCTCGGTCTCATACCTGCCTTCTAAAAGCCCCTCAAGACACCCGTGGACGTCATCCAAACCGGCCGAGGTCAGGAACCCAAGCCCTCCCATGTTTACGCCGAGGATAGGAATTTTTTTGCCTCCGAGAAGCCGCGCCGCATAGAGCATCGTGCCGTCCCCGCCGAGCACGACAAGGGCGTCCGCTATCTCCGCCAGTTCCTCTCTGGAGGCCTTTTTCATCGAACTTACCTGCCTTGAGAGTTCACCGTCCCCGTAAACCGTAATCCCCTTGCCGGAAAGCCACGTGGTCATCTCGGAGGCGCGTCTGACGGCGTCGGGGTTTGCAAGTTTGACAATGAGCCCTATTTTCTTCATACCTTCCTTGCGGAAAAAAATTTATTTTTGCGGCGCTATCATCACCTTTACGGATTCCCCGGCCGCCGAAGCCATATCAAAGCCGCGCTGGATTTCACTCAAGGGGAGCCTGTTGGTTATCATGTCTTTTACGATAACCTTCCCGCCCGCGATGAGTTCGAGCGCGGTCAGGGTGTCGAGGGGGGCGGAGGCATAGGTGTTTTTAAACGTAATCTGGTCCTTCCATATCCCGAAAAGCGGCATGGGATAGGTCTTTTCCGGTTCCCTCGGCGCGAAAAAGAGTATGGTCCCTCCCCTCTCAACGCAACCTATGCCCTGCGTTATCGCGGAATCGCCCGCCGCGGTGAGGGAAACTATGTCGCAGAGCCTGCCGAACCTTTCCACTATCGCCTTCTTCGGGTTCTCCTTGGCCAGAACCGTTACGTCCGCGCCGAACCTCTTGGCGAAACCGAGCCTGTCTTCGTTGATATCAACCGCCGCGATGAAAGAGGCGCCGAAAATCTTCGCGAGTTTCACATGCAAAAGGCCGGAGATTCCGCTCCCTATTACAAGGACGCTCTTGCCCGGCGACATGCCTGCTATTCTAAAGCCCCTCACAACGCACCCCAACGGCTCGGCGAAGGTGGCGTCTTCAAAACTCACCCAGTTGGGGAGGCGGAACACCCCGCCCCTTTCGACATTCACGGCGGGGACCCTCACGTATTCGGAAAATCCGCCGGGGTCGAAGTTGGTGGCCCTGAGGGTATCGCATACCGTATAATTGCCCGAAAGGCAGTATCTGCAGACATTGCACGGCACATGATGCGATACCGTAACCCTGTCCCCCTTTTCAAGCCCCTCCACCCCTTCGCCTATTTCCTCGACCGTCCCGGCTATCTCATGGCCGAGGACAAGGGGGGCCTTCTTAACCCTGTACCACTCCATCACGTCCGAGCCGCAGATGCCGCTCGCCTCCACCTTTACAAGGAGTTCGCCTTTTTTTATCTCGGGCCGGGGAACTTCCTCGACCCTTACGTCCTTATTGTTGTAATAGACAGCCGCGCGCATCTTAAATGCCTCCGTATAAAGGTATGGACGATTGAATCCCCCGCTTCCCCTTTTCCCGAAGGGGGAGATAAAAGGTATAATTTCCTATGCGGTCTTTTTTTGCGTTGAAAGCGTTTTAAAGAGGTCTAACGCCTGAGACGGGGTCGCGTTATTGTGGACCACTTCCCTTACGGCCTTTATCATCGCAACCGGGTTTTCGCTCTGGAATATGTTCCTTCCCATGTCAACCCCGGCCGCGCCCCTCTTGACCGCGTTATATGAGAGTTCGAGCGCGTCTTTCTCCGGTATCTTCTTGCCTCCCGCGATGACCACGGGCACGGGGCATGCCCTTACGACCTTTTCAAAGTCCTCGCAGTAGTAAGTCTTTACAACGTGCGCGCCCAACTCGGCCGCAATCCTCGAGGCAAGGCCCAAGTAGCGGGCATCCCTCGCCATCTCTTTGCCCACGGCGGTAACGGCAAGGACGGGGACGCCGTGCTCCTCTCCCTCATTTACAAGGCCGGCAAGGTTTAAAAGGGTCTCTCTTTCATTAACCGCGCCGACGAATATCGAAAGCGCAACACCCGCCACATTCAGGCGGAGGGCGTCATTCATCGAAACGGTTAAACCCTCGTTTGAGAGGTCGTCCCTCAGAACGCTCGTTCCTCCGGAAACCCGAAGCACTATCGGGACGTCCGTTTGCGGGTCTACGCACTTGCGTAAGACCCCCCTCGTGAGCATCAGGGTATCCGCGTGGGGAAGAAGCGGCTCGATTGTCTTTCTTGGCTCCTCAAGTCCCGTTGTCGGCCCTAAAAAATACCCGTGGTCAACCGCGAGCATGACGGTCCTGCCCGTAGAGGGCTTTATTATGCGCGATATTCGGTTTTTCATTCCCCAGTCCATAAAATCCTCCTTGTAGACTTGCAATATTACCAGAATAAAAGATAACAGGCAAGGAAGTTTGAGTCAATTGAATTCTAAGGTAAACACCCAAAAGATATGGGATAAAGAGCCGGGTTGTGGTAATATCGCAAAATTACCGGCTCTATCCGTCATTGCGAGGAGTCCGCCAAAGGTGGAAGACGAAGCAATCCCATGGAGAAGGAAGCAATAAAGAAGATACAGGGACTTGTCCAGAGGTTCAGAGAGAACCTCGACGTCTACAAAAAAACCTCCTACAACGAGACCCAGTTGAGGCGCGAGTACGTAGACCCCCTGTTCGAGGCCCTGGGCTGGGACGTGGC
This sequence comes from Deltaproteobacteria bacterium, assembly GCA_016219165.1. GTDB lineage: Bacteria > Desulfobacterota > GWC2-55-46 > GWC2-55-46 > DRQE01 > JACRCB01. Next base: position 7,275 of record JACRCB010000062.1, read on the forward strand.
AAACAGGGCGGGATACGCGGAGCAGTATAAGGACGTAGTCCACGAGGACACGATAAAAATCGGCGTATCGTCAAAGGCGCCTGACTACTCCTTCCGCATAGGCGGCCAGAGAAAATTCTTCCTTGAGACGAAAAAACCCTCGGTCAACATCAAAGACGACACAAGCCCGGCTTATCAACTGCGCCGTTACGCGTGGAGCGCGAAACTGCCTTTATCAATCCTTACCGATTTCGAGGAACTCGCCATTTACGACTGCCGCATAAAGCCCAATCCCAAAGACGGTGTCGCCACAGGCCGCATAGCCTACTATACGTTTGAACAGTATATCGAAAAGTTCGGCGAAATCTACGACACCTTCTCGAAAGAGGCGGTATTAAAAGGGAGTTTCGACCGTTATATCGAGCAGACGAAAGGGAAAAAGGGGACAGCCGAGGTAGACAAAGAGTTTTTGAAGGAAATAGAATCGTGGCGCGAGGCCCTCGCAAAGAACCTTGCCATGAGGAACCCCGGACTTTCCGTTGACGAACTCAACTTCTCGGTCCAGCACACGATAGACAGGGTCATATTCCTCCGTATTTGCGAGGACAGGGGCATCGAGGACTACGGGCAATTGCAGGCTCTTTTAAACGGTGCGGACGCATACAAGCGGCTCTTTGAACTTTTCTACCGGGCGGATGAGAAATACAACAGCGGGCTTTTTGATTTCAAGGCGGACAAACTCACCCATGCCCTGGACATAGACGATAAAGTCCTTAAAGAGATGATAGAAAGCCTCTATTATCCCAAGTCCCCCTATGAATTTTCCGTGCTCGGAGCCGAAATCCTCGGAAACGTCTACGAGCAGTTCCTCGGCAAGGTAATCCGGCTGACATCGGGCCATCAGGCGAAGGTGGAGGAAAAACCCGAGGTTAAAAAGGCGGGAGGCGTATATTACACGCCGGATTATATCGTCAAATACATAGTGGAGAATACCGTGGGAAAACTTCTGGATAGCAAAACCCCATTGGGAATGACATTACGAGATTGCTTCGTTGCTCCGCGCCTCGCAACGACAGTCATTGCGAGCGCCTCTTTTCCTGTCATTGCGAGCGCCGCGAAGCAATCTCATTCCTTAACCCCCAAGGATGTTTCAAGACTCAGAATCCTCGACCCTGCCTGCGGAAGCGGCTCCTTTCTGATAGGCGCATACGGCTATCTCCTTGACGAGCACATCAAATGGTACAGGGAAAACACCCCGGAAAAACACGCAAAAGGCAAAAGGCCCGCGATATACCGTGGAGCGGGAGGGGAGTGGCGGCTCACGACCTCGGAAAAGAAGAGGATACTTTTGAATAACATCTTCGGCGTTGACATAGACAGGCAGGCCGTTGAGGTTACGAAACTATCGCTTCTACTTAAAGTGCTTGAGGGCGAGAACGAGGAAACGCTCGGAAAGACCCTCGCCCTGTTCCACGAAAGGGCGTTGCCTAACCTCGATAGCAACATAAAGTGCGGGAACTCGCTCATAGGGCCGGACTTCTACGACCAACCCTCCTTTGACTTCGGCGATGAAGAACTCAAGAAAATAAACCCCTTTGACTGGAACGACCCGGAAAAGGGATTCGGGAGGATTATGGAGGAGGGAGGGTTCGACGTTGTCATAGGGAATCCGCCGTATGGCTATATGATACCGAATATACAACAGGAGTATTTCTTAAAAAATTATCGGCACCAGGATTACCAAAAAGACCTTTACCTTCTGTTCCTTGAACGATACGAATACCTCCTTAAATTTGGCGGACTACTTGGCGTCATTGTATCCAACACATGGCTGCAATCCGTTACTTTGCGCAAGATAAGAGAATATTTGACAACGCATTATCGGTGGCACAGAATTTTACATCTGCCAGAAAAAGTTTTTAAAGCGGTCATTGATACTCATGTGCTAATCTTTGAAAAAGTCAATTTTAAATCCGTCGGGACAGGCTATCTTTCTGTAGACATCAGGCGTAACAATAAAATTTCTCCATGGCACAAATTGCCTTTGAAAAAAATCCCTAAAGACGGCACTCCTGTTAACATTGTCGCAACCTCTGAATCTCAGAAAATTTTTAATAAAATTCGGGACAATTCTCGCCCCCTAAAAAACATTTTTACCGTCTATAACGGCGTCAAACCATTTGAAAAAGGCAAAGGAACCCCGCCGCAAACCGAACAAACGATGAGAGATAAGCCATTTGTTAAAGAGGGCAAGGCGCCGGATAAGAAATGGTTGCCACTTTTGCGCGGCAGTCTTATTCAACGTTATCAGAATCTATGGAATAAGGATTATTGGATTTCATACGGCCCATGGCTTGCAGCGCCCCGCGACCCTGAAATTTTCGGAGCGCCTTTAAAAATAATGGTCCGGCAAACAGGCGATTCAATCATTGCGACCATGATAGAAGGCGGCTTCATTGCCAGAGATAATCTTCATGTTGTTTTACCTGAAGATACGGCCCATAACCTTCGCTATATACTCGGCATTATAAACTCACGACTTATTGATTTTATCTATACGCTGATGAACCCGGAAAAGGGGGAGGCTCTGGCACAAGTTAAAAAGTATCACGTTGAACAACTCCCCATCCGCACCATAGACTTTAAAAACCCGAAGGAAAAATCCCTCCACGACAAGATGGTCTCGCTCGTTGACCGCATGCTTGGATTAAATAAAAAACTCCGGAAGGTAAAGACCCCGCATGACCGCGAACTCATAGAGCGACATCTCAAGGCGACCGACAACCGGATTGACAAACTCGTCTATGAACTCTACGGGCTTACCGAGGAGGAGATAAAGGTGGTGGAGGGGAGATGAAAAAGACCGGACGATACGAAACATCGGGTTTAACCGAAAACCGGTTTGAGCCGGGTTCGCGGGGGAGAGTTCTAAAAAACCTTTTAGGCATCAGGCGCAAGAGCGAAATGGATAGGGTCGAGAGGGAATTTTTCTTACGGACTTTGTATGGACTTACAAAGACATGCGACAATAATCACCGTTTTATCGCAACTGACATCAAACACTTTCACAATATCTGGCTTGGCGATATTTACGAATGGGCTGGAAAATACAGAAGGGTCAACATAAGTAAAGGCGACTTTCCGTTCGCGGCCGCCGCGCATATTCAAAGTCTGATGGAAGAATTTGAGAATGGCCCATTGAAACGGCATACCCCTTGTTACGGCATGAACGAAACACGTCTGATAAAAGCGCTGGCTGAGGTTCATGTTGAACTGGTATTGATTCATCCTTTCCGCGAAGGCAACGGACGAATAGCCAGAATTCTTTCAACACTCATGGCGCTACAAGGCGGACTGCCGATTTTGGATTTCAACGGTATAAGCGGGAAAAAGAAAGAAAAATATTTTGCCGCGGTTCGAAATGGTTTGGATCGGGATTATGGAGCAATGGAGGAAATCTTCAAAGAGATTATTTGGAAGACTTTTTCAGCTTCTTCTCCGCGCTGAGCAGTTCAAGATAAATTTTCGATTTCATCAACGAGCGTATAAGCGAGACTGTGGTCTCGCCTGTTTCAATAGCCGTTGAACTGGCAACATTGGTAACAAGGGACTTTAAGTATTCATCCGTGGACCTGAGATACGGATTTGTTTCTATGAGCGGTTTTCTTGCCATGTTCAAATTATACACCAAAAAAGACAATAAATCATCATGAATCTGATAGACGGCTGTATTGACCGGCTCGTCTAGAATAAAATAGGGTCTATTATAAAATAGGGTCAGCGCCCATTTATTTTTTTAACATATCCCCGGTGTGGGGTTAAGTTCCGTAGATACCGTCTTGGCTGTGCCCACCATTTAGCTCAGCGCCCAACGTCCCCTCCCCGCCCGCAATGACCCATCACCCCCGCTTTCGCGGGGACTCCAAGGACATGTCATGGGGGATTCCCGCTTTGCGCGGGAATGACAAAACAAAAAGCCCCCTCACCCCAACCCTCTCCCTCAAGGGGAGAGGGAAATTCCCTTCCGGATTCATACATAAGTCAGGCTTGCCCCGACTTATGACAGGATGCTTTTCCCCGTCTTTCACAAAACCCCGGGTGCGGGGTTACGCATGTCTCATTCCACATTCAGTTGTGCAAAAATTTATTGACAACACCATATATTGTAGTAATATACGCAAAGGTGCTGCATCCCCCTTAAACCTTACAGCCAAAGGAGGAATGTAATCATGTTGAGCACGGAAAAGGACTGCATAATAGTCAGAGACAACGGCGAAGATTACAAACGCCACGGCTCTTACCGGAAAAAATTCATGCGCAAGGCCGACGGCATGGAAGAGAAATTATGGGTGATAAACGCCGATGAATTCCGTTCGTTGATAGGGTTCGGAGACTTGCCTCCGGGGCTGAAACACGGGAACATCATTATGGACATGACGGATGAATATGAAGGAGGGCCTTTTATGATAATGAGGCGTCTATAGAAATCCTTAAGCGCTTTTTGAAAACCCCGGTTATCCCCTCACCCCCTCAACCCTTCAACTCCTTCCACTTCTCCCTGCAGTTTTCACTGCAAAAGAAATGGGTATTTTCTCCTTCCCCGATTTTC
>JACRCB010000065.1 GCA_016219165.1 Deltaproteobacteria bacterium
AAAAACGGAGCAGCGTTGTGAAGAGCATATTCTGGCGGTGCGTCTTGCTCGGGGGGTTCACGGCCCTCGCATTGGCGCTATTCCTCCCTTCCACACCCCTTTCCGAAAGGCTTCCTCTCTCATGGGCCGCGAAGATACCCAAGATAGTCCTGGGGCTCGACCTTCAGGGGGGGATGCACCTGACGCTCGATGTCGACCGGGTCAAGGCCGTTGAGAATTATACGGACAGGATGTCCAATTCCATCGAGGCGTTACTGAAGGAAAAGTCCATACCTTACATAAGCGTCAGAAGGAACGGCGTATCTTCCGTTTCGGTCCGTTACGAGGGGGAGGCCGAGGGCGCCGGGATAACGAAGGCGGTGAACGGCGAGTACCCCGTATTCTCGGGCCCCCAGTCCTTGAGTTCCGCCGGCGGGGGAGCGGAACTCGTATTTACGCTCAGCGAAAGCGAGAGAAAGAGGGTTGAGGACTCCGCCACCACCCAGGCGCTCGAGACCATAAGAAACAGGATAGACAAGTTCGGGGTGTCCGAGCCCCTCATACAGAGGCAGGGAGAGGGCGAGATAGTGGTGCAGCTTCCCGGCATGAAGGACCCTCAAAGGGCCATCTCTCTCATAGGCAAGACCGCGATACTGGAGTTCAGGCTCCTCGACGAGGAAGGCGACCCACTCGGCGCGGTCTCAAAGGGCGTGCCCTTCGGCGACGAACTCATGTATCAGAAAAAGACCGACCCCAAGACGGGAAGGTCCGCTGAAACGCCTTATCTGGTGAGAAGGGAGGTGCTCCTTACCGGAGACCTCTTGAGCGACGCGAGGGTCGCCTTCGATTCGCAGTTCAACGAGCCCTACGTCAGCCTGACGTTCAATTCGATGGGCTCGCGCATATTCGAAAGGATTACGGAGGCGAACACCGGCAAAAGGCTTGCCATAATACTCGACGGCAACATCCACTCCGCGCCCGTCATAAGGGAGAAGATAGCCGGAGGGAGGGCGCAGATTTCCGGCGGGTTTGCCTACGACGAGGCAAACGACCTCGCAATCGTCCTCAGGGCCGGGGCCCTGCCCGCGCCCGTCAATATAGTCCAGAACGTGACCATAGGGCCTACGCTGGGCAAGGACTCGGTCAGGGCGGGAGTGAAGGCCGCGGTCTTGGGCTGGGCGCTCGTGTTCGTCTTCATGGTCGTCTACTACAAATTTTCCGGCGTGATAGCGGATTTTGCGATGGTGTTGAACCTTGCGATGCTCCTCGGGGTCATGGCGTGGCTTAACTCGACCCTCACCATGCCGGGTATCGCGGGGATAGTCCTTACGGTAGGCATGGGGGTCGACGCGAACGTCCTGATATTCGAGAGGATTAAAGAGGAACTCAAGGCCGGAAGGACCCCCCGTTCGGCGGTCGAGGCGGGCTATGACAGGGCGTGGTGGACGATAATAGACTCGCACATCACAACCCTCATAACCGCGGCCGTCCTCTTCCAGTTCGGAAGCGGCCCCATAAAGGGGTTTGCCGTGTCCCTCTCCCTCGGCATAATCATAAATCTTTTTACGTCCCTTATCGGCACGAAACTCGCTTTCGACATACAGAATGAAAGGTTCAGGATTAAGCGGCTAAGCATCTGACGGCGGACAGGGAAACCTATGGAGATTATAGAAAAGCGCGCGTTTGATTTCCTCGGCAAGAGAAAGATTGCCTTTGTAATTTCCGGCATCCTCTCAATCGTGGGGCTTATCGCCGCGCTCGCGATACCTCTGGGGAGGGCGAACCTCGGCACGGATTTTTCCGGCGGGGTTGCGGTCCAGTTAAGGTTCGAAAAGCCCTTCAGCATCGAAGAGGCGAGGAAGATGCTCGAGAAAGGGGGGCTCCCCGACGCGGCGCTTCAGGAGTTTGCCGGGACAACGAGGCTGCTTGTGAGGGTGAGGAGGAGTAGAGACTTGGGCGGGGTTGCGGATTCGGTAGGCGGGGTCTTCAGGAAAGACATGCCCGACAACCCCTTTACCGTCGATTCAACGACCGAGGTGGGCCCTACCGTGGGGAAGAAACTCCAGAGGGACGCCCTCTGGGCGGTCATAATCTCCCTTGCAGGCATCCTCGTTTATGTGGCGTGGAGGTTCGAATTCAGGTTCGGGGTCGCGGCGGTCGCCGCGACCTTCCATGACGTGCTCGCAATCTTAGGGGTGCTCTTCATCCTGAATAAAGAGATAACGCTCCTTATAATCACGGCGCTCCTGACGCTCGCGGGGTATTCGCTTACGGACACGGTCGTCGTTTTTGACAGAATCCGCGAGAACATGAGAAAGCACACGAAAGAGGACTTTACCGCGCTTATGAACAGGAGCATAAACGAGGTCTTCGGAAGGACCATGGTAACGTCTGGCACGACCCTCCTTTCCCTCTTTGCCCTTTTAATCATCGGAGGGGATGTAATATTCGACTTCGCGCTCGCCCTGTTTCTGGGCGTGGTCGTAGGCACCTATTCCTCCATATTCGTTGCGAGCCCCTTGCTTCTTCTCTGGAAGGGGAAGAAGGTAAAGACCGGGAAGAAGTAGGTTCCCTTTCTCAGAGTCTGCAAAAAGGGTTTTTCAGTTGGCCGTTTTTTTGAAGGGGGTTTCCGGGACGGGTTCTTTTCTCTTGTTTTTTACGGCGAGGTTATAGAGTTCGACGTATCGTTTTGCGGACATATTCCATGAAAAGTCCTCCTGCATGGCCTTCTTTTCGAGTTTCTCCCATGCCTTCCTCTCGTTGTAGACCCCGAGGGCCTCTTTAACCTTGTTTACGAGCGCCGGCGGCGAATATTCCGCAAACTTAAACCCGTTACCCGCGCCGCCGGCGTAGTCCCGTATCGTATCGTCGAGCCCCCCGGTTTTTCTTACTACCGGGATTGTGCCGTAACGGAGGCTGTACATCTGGTTTAAGCCGCAAGGCTCGTATCTGGAGGGCATGAGGAAGATATCGCACCCCGCCTCTATCTTGTGGGCGAGCGAGTTGTCGAACTTTACCTTGACGCCGAGTTTCCCCGGGTATTTTTTGGAGAGTTTTTCGAAGAGTTGGTGGTATTTCTTCTCACCCGTGCCCAGAACGACCATGCCGAGGGGCAGCCCCATTATCTCGTCCATGGCCTCTGAAAGTATATCGAAGCCCTTCTGGTCAGCAAGCCTCGATATAATCCCTATGAGCGGCTCGGCCGGCGTGATGTCCAGAGAGTATTCTTTGAGGATGTCCTTTTTGCAGGCGGATTTGCCTCCGAGGTCGGCGCTTGAATAGTTCTTCGCTATGAAGGGGTCAGTCTCAGGGTTCCACTCCGAGTAATCCACCCCGTTCAACACCCCGAAGAGCGAGCCGCTTCTTTTCTTAAGGATACCGTCGAGGCCGCAGCCGAATTCCGGGGTCTGTATCTCCCGGCTGTAACCCTCGCTCACCGTTGTAACGATGTCGGAATAGACGATGCCAGACTTAAGCAGGTTCATCTTCCCCCAGTACTCAATCCCCTCGGGGTTGTATATGCCGGACGGAAGCCCCGTGACGTCGAAGAAAGACGTGGGGAAGAGCCCCTGGTACGCGATATTGTGGATTGTAAAGAGGGTGGCGGTTTGGTGGAAAGAGGGGGCGTAGATGCTCTTTATATAAGCGGGGACGAGTCCCGTCTGCCAGTCGTTACAGTGTATGACGTCGGGCCTCAGATTCAATGCAACCGCCGCCTCGATGAGCGCCCTTGAAAAGAACGTAAACCTTTCGAGGTTGTCGAAGTAGTCGCCGTCCGGCGTTGTGTAGAGATATGTCCTGTCGAAGTACTCGTCCCTTTTTATGAAGTATACGGGTATCCCCCTGTTTTCCCCCCTGAAGAGTTCGGCGGTTATCGTCCTCCTGCCGAGCGGGATATTAAGGGAGATGCCGGTTGATTCGGCCTTGAAGCCCTTGTCCCTTACCTCCCTGTAAAGGGGCATGAAAAGGGCGACCCTGCAGCCGAGTTTCTTCAATGCGGCCGGCAGAGCCCCCGCAACGTCGGCAAGCCCTCCTGTCTTTGCGAAAGGTATCGCCTCCGGGGATGCTATTATCACATTGAGGGCCATGGGTAGAGAAATTATCAGATTTTGCCCGGTCTTGCAATAGAATTACTGTGTCCTTTGGTTCGGACTTTTTTATGAATAGGGCCTTTCAGTAGCAGACCCAACACCAATATAGCTTTGATGGGTGCGCTTCGCTTCACCCATCCTACCGCTGCTGTTAGGTGGGATTTGGAGTCCTTCCGAAAGGAAGGGCAATTATACCTTGCTCTCGCAAGGACTCCAAGACTCCAAGGTCAAGCCGGAACCTCCTTTCAGACCTCGATTGTCCTCTCTGTCTCGTTGCCGAAAACATCTATTGCGCGCACCGCGACCCTCCTGGGTTTAGAGGCGATGACGGCGTTAGCCTCCGTCTCCACCCTTCCGGCCTTTTTCCCGTTGCCCCTGAAAGAGCGCCAGCGGTTTCTGAATATCTTTCCGTCATAATCCCAATCAATTGACCAGTAGTCTATCAGGAGCGCAAAGTCTTCCCTGCCGAGCCTCTTTAAAAGTTCGACGGCGCCGGTTTTGGGTTTTGACGGACCCCGCCGGGGGAGCGTGCGGACCGTATAATTTTTTATGCCGACGGAGACCTTAACCGTGCCGTTACCCCCTTTTTTTATTACGGGCCCTTTAAGCGTAAGGCGGGGTTTTTGGCAAAAGGGGTTCCCCTCCCTCCTTGCGCTGCTTGCGGCGGAGGTTTTTTCAACGGAAAACGGACCGGCTCCCTCCGTGAGTAATCTCGTGCGGGTTATATTGATGCCAAGGGAGTTAGCTTCGCACATAATCCACCTCCGCCCCAATTTCTCCGCAACCACGCCGGTTGTGCCGGAGCCGCCGAAGAAGTCGCAGACAAGGTCTCCTTTCTCCGTTGAGGCCTCTATTATCCTCCTTAAAAGCGACTCCGGCTTCTGGGTACTGAAGTCCGTCCTCTCCCCAAAGGGGCTGTGCATGGAATCGGGTATGTCGTCCCATACATCTCCGATAATATTTTTTTCTACGACCCTGTCCCCCCGCCTTTCGAGAAAATATTTAACCCTTATGCCTCCACCCTTTGTCCTGTGTATCCGCCCTCTTTTCTCGAGTTTTCTGATGCTCTCACCGGTATAGTCGCCCCGCGGGGCGGTCTTGAAGAAACGCCCGTTGCGGTCTGCCCTGTATCCCTTTTTCGATGCCTCCCCTACCGTCAATTCCCGTTCGGTGGAGAGTTTTTTGAGCCTCGCCGACCTTCCCTTGCCGTAAGCGTATATCGTGTCGTGGTTCCTCGGAAACTGCCGGGAAAGGGCCTTCGCCCCCCTTCCTCCGTAGTTCCAGACAATCTCATTGAGAAGATTTTCTTCCCCGAAGACTTGGTCCAGGAGGAGTCTTATATGGGAGTTCATCCGCCAGTCGCAGTGAAGAAAGATTATGCCGTTGTCTTTAAGGAGTTTTTTAAAGAGAAGGAGCCTTTGGTAGAGCATATCGAGGTAATCCTCTTTCAAAAAGCGGTCTCTGTAAGAGGGGCGTTTGAGGGTGAGGGTTTCCCCGCCTCCCCTTATCGTTATATCGTAGCAATAACACGCGTCCGAAAGAAACGGCGGGTCCGCGTAGATAAGGGATGCCTTGCCGCCGTAACCTTCCGTAAGGAGGGATTGCGCCGCCTGAAGGTTATCTCCGTGTATGAGGCGGTTGCGGCAGCCGATTGATGGGTCAATTGATGGGTCAATTGATGGGTCAGGGGAAACGATTTCGGATATTTCAAGGCCGGCGGCTACCTCCGGCGGCTCTTCTGAAAGAGGCCTCGCACCCCGATTCAGGATAAAAGGGCCTTTCATTCCTTCAAGTCCTTTCTCGTTATCTTGAACTCCTTTATCTTTTTCCTCAAGGTGTTTCTGTTTATCCCGAGGAGTTCGGCGGCCTTCACCTGATTGAAGCGCGTTTTTTTAAGCACCAGTTTTATAAGCGGCCTTTCCATGAAAGGGATGAGGGAATCGTAGAGTTCCTGCCTGCCCCTGATGGACGTTTTGTCTATGAAGGGTTCGAGTCTTTTTTCTATCATGTCTTCGAGGGATTCCTTTTTCTGCTTTTTTTTGGGAAGGGAGATGTCATCGGGCGTAAGGACGATGGAGGGGGAGAGGACCACGGCCCTCCTCAGGGTGTTTTCGAGTTCCCTGACGTTGCCGGGCCAGTGGTAGTTAAGCATTTCATCGAGGGCGTCTTTCGAAACCCGCCTCGTCTCACCCGCCATTTCAGGGGAGAACTTCTCGAAGAAATGCTCGCACAGGAGCGGTATATCCTCCTTCCTTTCCCGCAGCGGCGGGGCGTCTATCGTTACGACGTTGAGCCTGTGGTAGAGGTCTTCCCTGAATCTTTTTTCTTCAACCGCCTTTTCGAGGTCCTGGTTTGTCGCGGCTATTATCCTCGTATCGACCCTTATGGGTTCTTTCCCGCCGAGCCTGTAGAATTCCTTTTCCTGGAGCGCCCGGAGTAATTTCGCCTGAAGCCCCGCATCCATATCCCCAACTTCGTCGAGGAACAGTGTTCCGCCCTCCGCCAGTTCGAACTTGCCCTTTCTCGACTCAACGGCCCCGGTGAACGCCCCCTTTTCATGGCCGAAGAGTTCGCTCTCCATAAGTTCCCTCGGCACGGCCGCCGAATTCAGGGCGACGAACGCGCCCGCGCTTCTTTTGCTGTTTATATGTAAAAGCCTTGCCAGGAGTTCCTTGCCCGTGCCGCTCTCCCCGCGGATAAGCACGGTCACATCCCTCGGCGCCGCCCTTCCCACGGTCTTGAATATTTTTTCGGCGGCCTTGCTCTTCCCGACGAACACCACCTCGCCCGAATCTCTTTCCTTGAGTCTCTCCCTTAAGGTATGAACCTCCCCTTTTAACCTAAGGTTCTCAATCGCCTTTTCCACAATCACATCGAGTTCGTCGATGTCTATGGGCTTTGTTATGTAATCGAATGCGCCGCCCTTCATCGCCTCGATGGTGTTTTTCATGGTGCCCTCGGCGGTCATTATGATTGTGGAGGTCTTTCCCTCAAGGGATTCCCTTAAATCTTTGAGTATCTGCAGTCCGTTTTTTCCGGGCATGTTTATATCGATAAGGGCGATGGGAGGAGGCGCGTCTTTGAGGAATTTCTCGGCGCTTGCGCCGTCTCTCGCGCTCAAGACGTCAAAGCCCTTCTCCCTGAAGAATTTTTCGAGAACCCAGACGATACCTTCTTCGTCGTCCGCTATAAGGACCTTTTTCTTCATCATCCAATCCCCACCGGCAGGTATACGCCCACCTTCGTCCCTTTGCCGGGGGTGGAATCTATCCTCAAAAACCCCCCGTGTTCCTGTATAATCCTGTACGAGATTGGAAGGCCGAGTCCGCTTCCGCCCCGCTTTGTGGTGAAAAACGGCGTAAACACCCTCTCGGTATCATCCTTTGATATTCCGCAGCCCGTATCCGCGACCTCGATTTCCGCGAATTTCGCCTCTTTCGATCCTCTTTCAACCATGTGGAACTCGGTTATCATGCGGGTTACGACCCTTACCTCTCCCTCTTTTTCCCCAACCGCCTCGCGGCCGTTTTTTATGAGGTTTAAAAATACCTGGGTAAGTCCGTTTTCATCCCCCACAACCGGTGGAAGGGACGGGTCGTAGGCCTTTATAATCGGCGGCCCCTCTTCTTCCTTCAAGAGGAGTATCACGGCGTCGAGTATCTTATGTATGTTTAAGTTTCTCTTCCTGAGTTTTGCGGGTTTTGTGAAATCTAACATCTCCTTTACGGTGGAGTTCAGCCTGTCCGCCTCTTTTATAATCACGCCGGTGTATTCCTTGAGCCCCTCATCCTTCAGTTTCCTCGAAAGAAGCTGGGCCGCGCCCCTTATGCCGCCCAGAGGGTTCCTCACCTCGTGCGCGAGGTTTGCCGCAAATGTGCCGATATAGGCGAGGCGTTCTTTTCTCAATGATTCGCTCTCGAGGGATTTTATCCCGGAAAGGTCTTTTACGAGAGAGATAACGCCGGTCGAGTTACCCTCGGGGTCGATTACATGCATCGTGGATACGCCGACCGGAAGGGGAGGGGAGAGGCGGCGGTGGAGAAGCCCCTCGTAATCTGAAAAGACCTTGCCCTCGCCGAACGTTTTTTCAAAGGCGTCTACAAGCCATCCGTCCCTTGTAAACACCTCTCTGATGTTTTTCCCCACCGCATGCCCTCTGGAAAATTCCGTCATCCTTTCCATCGCCTGGTTAAAGACGGAGATATCCATCGAAGCGGCGGCGCAGACGACGCCCACGTTTAAATTTTCGATTATGTTTTCGTAGATTGAATTTTCCCCGCGCCCCATATCTGCCTAAATATTAGGCATGATACCAATATGCGGGGGAAAAGGCAAGGGGAAAGGGGGGAGGGGAAAGCGGAAGATTTCAAAAGATGCCCTCGGATACAAAACAGGTGGAGGTTTCTTTACACCAAATACAACCCTGTCTTCTGTCTTGACAGGGGGGATAGGATTAGGATACCCTAATTTTAAGTGGCATCACGAATGAACGTATTAGAAAATTCCCTCCCCTATTATGACAAAGCCAAAAATAACCGCGCAAAACTACCCGAGAATAACAGATGAGAAAAGTCGTTATTACGGTTGCCTTGATGACTCAAGTTTGGTGCCCCATAGAAGAAAGATCCCCGTTGCGGAGCTTGAGAAAATTATACTTTCAGCAATAGAGAATGCAAACAGGAAGTCAAGCCGCGAGGCGCTCCCCATACCCTCGGGCGCAGATGCAGAAGTTATCGATGATATTTTGATAAAAGAAGGAAAAGGGCTTTTTCAATATTTCAAGAAATATTGCGGCGACCCTGCTGCAACCGCACATCAGTTGAATGGGAAGTATTACAAAGATGTGGCGATTGAACAGTTTCGCAACAGGACTTTGCAGAAAGAAAGAATGAATTCCGGCTGGCGATATCAGTTCCTCGTTGCTGAGAGCGCGCGTCATACAAAGAGATTTAAAAGCATATCCGACATAGGCGCTGCGGAAGGAGATTTTAATGCGCAGATTCAATTTTTAGACAAGAGGACAGACATTTTAAATCTCTTTGTTTCGGTTAAGAATCGTTGCAACACCATGGGCGGGCAGGACTGGCCAAAGGCCATACATGCGTTGGAAAATCACGCGAAAAATGATAAAAACAGGACAGGGCCGTATTGCTGTATATTCGGCATAGCGATGGATAGAGGCAGTAGATATATTA
>JACRCB010000066.1 GCA_016219165.1 Deltaproteobacteria bacterium
GGTGCCTTTTATCCCGTTATACGGAAGCCCTCCTTCAAAGAGTTCGGTTATGGAGATTATGTTCACAATCGAAAAAATTTTACTGAAGACCACAAACTTCCAGACATTGCCGTCTTTGCACAATACCTTAATCTCGCCGTCGAGGCCGGCGGATGCAGGGCTTAAGCCCCTTTTCTCCCTTAGTTTCACATCGGCCGTAAGCCTTCCGGAAAGTATCTTTTGTTTTGCGCCGAGCCCCCTTATAAGGCCCTCTAAATCCATCATAGACACCTTGAAGTCGCTCTCAAAGACCTCGGCTACCGACGGGTCTTTTATGAAGGACATGCTTCCCGATATCTGGCCGCCGTTGGACGTCAACGTAAGCCGTGATAAGCGAAGATACCTTTCTTCCATTTCTACGTCCATAGAGAGGTTCTGGAAGGAGACCTCCCTGTAGAGGGCGCCTTCCCTGATTGTAATCCTGCCCCTGCCAATAACCGGGCGCGCCTGCGTCGACGCCTGGCGGCGCGCGGGTGAAGATACGGGGGCCTGAGGCAGGATGTCTTTAATGTCCAAGTGCCGCGAGAGGAGATTAAAGTCTACGACCCTGTTCTCGATGTCGGAAATTGTTATCTTCCCTGAGAGGTCGCTCCCGCCGATTTTTACGGAAGAGAGGAGAACACTCCCGGTATTCCCCTCGAATTTCGCGGCGGCGTCCACCTCCCTTACGGTCTCCTTTAATAACCTTGTTTTAAAGAACCCCCCTTTAAGCCTGATCCCCCCGAATGTCGCGGCCTTTTTATTCTTCCCCTCTTTTTTAGCCGTGATGTTGAAACTCAATCCTCCCTCGCTGACCCCATCCTTCTTAAGGTAAGGGGACACATCCGCAATATCCCCCATGCTGATTTTTTCCGAATAGAAGTCCATCCTGTATGAATCCGCATTGAAGATACGCCCCTTGACCCCTACCGAGGAGCCGCCGAATGTTATTCTGCCGTCGTCCATCCCGGTATCTTTCGCCTTTATCCTTATTACACCGGTAAGGCGCATGGGGTATCCCCTGTCCTTTTTAAACATTTCTCCGTATCTGAACTCTCCCCCGGTAAGGTCTAACGAATTTTTCAAAACCAGGTCGGCGCCTTGTTTTTTCCCTTCCGATTGCGCAAGCGCCGGCAGGGTCCCTTCAAGTAATAAGCTAAAGAGCGCCCTCCCGCCGCCGGTCATTTCCCTTGATATTGCGGGGGGGATGTATTCCCTCGATTCACTTAAGGCCTCGGATATGTCGGCGTTCGCATCAAGGCGCAACCTTATCCGCGCCGCGTCCCCGAGCGTTATCTCGCCTTGCGGGACCTTGATTTCGGTATCGCCGTAGGTGCCGCCAAGGTCTTTAAGGCCGAGGACGCCCTTTTCAAGGGATATCTCCGCGTTTATGCGGGAAAAGGGTTTTTTCCACTTCCCGTACGAAAAGCCGACATCTTTGAATTCCATGCTTAGGGAGAGGGTGTTGAGTATTTCCGCTTTATTTCCGTCTTCGGCAGGACGGTTCGAAAACGAGAGGTTTTTTACCGTTACGGCGCCTTTGGGGTCTTTAATCGAATCAAGCGCCTCCTTTATCCGGGGAGGCGCGTTTTCAAACGAAACCAGTTCCTTCAGATAGTTTACGGGGACCGGGGTGGTGGAGAGGTTCATTTCGACCGCCGTCTTCGGCACGGAGACCTTGAGAGAGCCGGCGACGTCGAATCCGTCCAGAGAGAACTTCGCACGGTTGAGCGAAACGCTGACGCCCCCATCCTTTAGCGTCACGTCCAAAGAGGCCGCAGCCCCGCTAAACCGCGCGCCCTTTTTAAGGAGAGAGGCGTCGTGGACCTCGAATCCCTTTGAGCGGACGGTGCCGGTTATAATGCCGTCCTCCATGGATTTCTCCCCTTTAAAGAGCGAATAAGAAAGTTCGGCGCTCGCCGTCCCGCTCATCTCTACCCCTCTTAAGTCTTCTTTCCTCACGTACGGCATTACGGATTTTATATCCAGGTCGTTTACGGACAGCGTTCCGGAGTTGCGCACCCCTGCCGCGGTTTCCCTTGCCTCGCCCGATATATAGAAGTGTGTGGACGGCAGTAACTCTCCGGCGGCCGTGTACGCGGTCCCGTGGCCGGTCTGGTTCAAGTATGCCTTTACGTTTGCCGTCTCAAAACTCGCCTCTGCGTGCATCTCGTCTATAAACCTTATCCTGCTGTCTTTCAATTTGAGTTTCTTTAGCGAGACCGTAAACCATTTTTCCCTGGGTATCTTTTTTAGGTTTATCTCTCCGCTGCTATCCCTCCTTACGACAATATCCGCCCCCTCCATGGCGAGACTCTTCACATTGAGCCTTTTATAGAGGAGGGGGAAGAGCGAGAACCCGGTCCTTACGGCCTTTGCCCTGACAACCACCTCCCTCGCATCGGAGAGGACGAAGTCCTCCATCTCTATATTAGGATAAGGGAATACCCTGAGGCGCATCCCTCCTATCTCGACATGGCCGTTTATCCGCGATTCTATCTGGGACCTGATAGCCGGGGTGTAGGATGTCAGGTCTATCTTCACGAAGGATAAGACGAATAGTGCTGCGAGCGCAAAGAGGAAAGCCGCCAGGGCGGTCGTGGGAACGAGCCTTCTTTTAGGTCTTCTTCCTCTTATTTTTTCTTTTTTCAAAGGCCTCTCCGTTAGCAACGCATGTTTTCATGTTAAGGAACCTCTGAAAAATTATTTTGAGAGAACCTTTTTATAAAAAGGTTCTCTCAAACTCTCTCCAAAAATTTTTAGTTCTGGTGGGCACAGCCCACCCTAAAAGTCTTTGGAGGGGGTCCGGGGGAAACTTCGGGCACACACCCTCAAGGGTGGGTCGGAAAGGTTCCCCCAGAGATACAATTTTTCAGAGTTTCCTTAACTCAAAGTCCGGGGATAATTTTCTTGAGCCACCCCTCCTTTGCCGAGATTGCGCCCGAGGGGCAGACCTCCTGACAGCAGAAGCACCTTATGCAGCCGTCGTAGTCTATGGTTATACGATTTTTTTTCCTTATCTTACCCCCCCTTGCCGTCTTATCCATCTTATTTGGAGGGCATACCTTTATACAGACGTCGCAGAGGGTGCAGAGCGAGTGGTCAATATGGGGCCTTGAGGTGAGCGCTTTCCTCAAACGTCTGTCCAGAAAACCGGGCAGCCCGGCCGCAAAATTAGCGCTTATAAGCGGAGGGAATCTAAAGCCGTGGACCCTTACGGCCTCGATGCTTTCTCCGAGTATCTTTATACGGAATAGGTCCGTTACTCCGGCATTAATCGCTTTTGCCCTCTTAAGTATCGGGCAGTCGTCCAATTTTGCTCCCAGTATCTCCACCACCGCGCTGTCGAGCGCCACACCGTCGGCTGATGCCGCGATGAATCCCGTATCCTTCGGCGTCCCGTTTGCCGGGCCGTTGCCTTCCATGGATACTACCGCGTCTATTACCGTAAGCCTGGGCTTAAGATAGAGGAAGAGGTCAAGGAGCATCCCCGCGAAAGAAGATGTGTCAACACCCGCGGCAAGGTGCCACTGCGCCTTGTTTACCCCGGGCACGCAGCCGAAGATGTTTTTTACGCCCAGGGTGAGGAACATCTGGGCGTGGGTCTTCAATTTCGGGATGTTTATGATGCCGTCGCAATCGAGGGCCTCCTGCGCCAACCTGAGGCGTTTGAAGGCGGTGCCATCCTGGTTTTCAACATCCACCGCGGTCTTTAATTCCAGGAACTCAACTGAAAGGTCGCTTGCAACATCCATTATGCCGCACCTTTCGGCCGCCTTTTGGGCGTTCGCGATGGCAGGGGAGTCTCCTATTACGGGTACGCCGCCGGCGTCCATTACCACAAGGGCGAGCGCCCTCACGACCGCCGGGTGGGTTGTTACGGCCTTGTCAGGGTGTTTGCCGGTGAGGAGGTTGGGTTTTAAGAGTATCCTCTCCCCCTTCTTTACGAATCTCTTTATCCCGCCGAGAAGCCCTATCAGTTCCCTTACCTTGATGTAAACGGCCTCGTTCGAATATTCAGCGCATTTAAGGATTGAAACCTCGGATAGCATCTTCCCTCTCGCTTTTAGCGAAGTTTTCAACGTGAAGGAGGCGCTGTCGAGACGAAGAAAGCGGATTATTTCTTCTTCTCTTTCGGGGTCTCCTTTTCAATCTCTTTAAGGTGTTTTGCGGCGAGTTCGGCCTCGGAAGATTTCGGGAACTCCTCAATCACCCTGTTTAAGAGTATCTGAGCCTCCTTCACCGCCCCGAGTTTTTCAAACGAGTATCCCTGCTTCATGAGCGAGGCCGCCACCTTGTCGCCCTGCGGATATTTCTTCATTACCTTGTCGAACTCGAGGGCGGCGTTCTCATAGTCCCCCTGCGCATAGTATATCTCCCCTATCCAGTACTGGGCGTTGTCCGAAAGGTCGTTATCGGGATAGAGCGAGAGGAAACGCTCGAAGGCCTCACGCCCTTTTGAATAATCCTTGCCTGTCCTGACAAGGTCAAGCCCCTCCATGTATAAAGACATGGGGTTCTCTGCATGGGGTTTCCCCGCCGCCCCCTCGAGTTTCTTGAGCCTCTCATCTATGGATGCAATCGAATGTTGAAGCCCCTCGGCGGCCTCTTTAAGGCCCGAGACCGATTGTTCCATCTCCTTTTTCCCTTCAGTCTCCGAAAGTTCTTTCTCTTTGGATTCTATTCCGGTTACCTTCCCGTCGAGTGTCCGGAGGGTGGAGGAGATTAACTCGAGGTTCTCTTTCATCCTCGCCGCATTGTATTCGCTTTCTTCTACCCTGCCCTTAATAGAGGCCAGTTCCTGGCGGAGTTGGTCTATGTCCGCGGCCGTATCGGCCATGAGTTTCCCGGCCCCCTCCTTCGTTTCGGTAACTTCGGTCTTCAAGGTTTTCACATCTTCCTTCATATGTTTTTGGGACTCGGTCTCTATATCCAGGAACGCGCATCCGGAAAACATGATGACGGACATTATGGAGAGGCCGAGGAGAATGCCTTTTTTCATTATTCCTCCTTTATATACGGCGACCAGGCTGGCGTTGTTTCGTTGCCCGGCCCCGGGTCTATCTTTACAAGACCGCTTCCGTCTTTGCGCACGATAAAAAGGGCGCTCTCGCCTTTTTTATCCTTGGAGGAGAATACTATGAGGTTCCCGTCAGGGGACCATGAGGGGGATTTGTTGTCGCCCTCCGAGCTAAGTTCTTTAAGCCCGCCTCCGTCTTCATTCATAATCCATATGTTGAATCTTGCGGCGCCGAGTCTTGTAAAGGTTATCAGCCCGCCCAGAGGGTTCCACGCCGGCTCCGAATTGTATCTGCCGTCGAAGGTGAGTCTTTTTAAATCCGCGCCGTCTGAGTTTATCATATAAATATGCGGGTTTCCACCCATATTCGATGTAAAGAGAAGCCTTTTTCCGTCTGGCGACCATGAAGGGGACGTGTCTATGGAGTAGTTATCGGTGAGTTGAGTGTATTCTTTTTTGTCGAGGTCGAGGATGAAAAGGTCGGGGCTCTTTTTCCCGGTAAGCGTGAGGGCTATCTTCTTTCCATCGGGCGACCACCGGGCCGCTATGTTGAGCCCCGGGCTGCTTGAGATTTCCGTCAAGGAGCCGCTTTTCAAGTCCTGCATGTAAAGGCGGGGTTGCCCTTTGATGTAGGACGTATAGATAATCTTCTTTGCGTCGGGCGACCACTGGGGGGAGAGGTTTATGGAGCCGTTGAATGTGACCCTCCTTGTGTTTTTCCCGTCGTAATCCGATATGTAGACCTCTTTTGAGCCGCTTCTATCCGAAACAAAGGCAAGTTTTGCCGAAAATATCCCCCTCACGCCGGTGAGGAGTTCCATGAGGTCGTCCGAGAACCTGTGGGCGATTTGCCTTGCGCCTTCGGGTCTGCTCAGGTATCTTCGGGCGAAGAGCTCTTTTTCCCCGATGGTATTGA
>JACRCB010000067.1 GCA_016219165.1 Deltaproteobacteria bacterium
CCTAATGATGAAAACGTGACCGTTACCCGTAAAAACCGCTTTTTCCCCACGGCCACGGACAACGGGCCACGGTATTGGAGCCCATGACCGGAGTCGAACCGGTGACCTCTTCCTTACCAAGGAAGTGCTCTGCCAACTGAGCTACATGGGCGTTAAAGACCGTTATCCGTGACCGTTACCCGTAAAAACCGCTTTTTCCCACGGCCACGGACAACGGGCACGGGCACGTTTTTTTTCAACCCTATGGAGCGGGTGATGGGAATCGAACCCACGCATCCAGCTTGGAAGGCTGGAGTTCTACCATTGAACTACACCCGCATGGACCCGTGATTACCCAACCGTTATAATCCCGTCCATACCGTCCTCGGCCCGACGGATGGTGGAGAGGGTAGGATTCGAACCTACGAAGGCTGTGCCAGCAGATTTACAGTCTGCCCCCTTTGGCCACTCGGGAACCTCTCCCCTATAACCGCTCCATCCCTATTCCCCTCCCCGCCTGTCGGGGCACCCACCCGCGGGCACCCATCCGAGAGGATGGGTCGGAGTCGGGGATGGGCGGAAAAAACAAATACTCCTTCTTTAAGGGATTTCCCCGAAGAAATCCCGGTCCCTGCCCTATCTAACCTATCGTAACTCCTTATCAGAGGAGAACACGGAAAACCTAAAAAAAGAGGACACTTTAAACACATCAAAAACTATTGTGGAGCTGGCGATGGGATTCGAACCCGCAACCTGCTGATTACAAATCAGCTGCTCTACCATTGAGCTACGCCAGCCCGAAGCCCTTGACCTTTGTTGTTAGGCTCTATTGTCAGGGATAATTAAACCCGCACAGGCGCCTGGAATGGAATTTTATATATATAGAACAGGTTTAGGGGTATTGTCAAGTGTTTTTTAGACCTAAAAAAGGAAAGTTTTTATAAACACGGGTAACACTTTTTTTATTATTGAAGAACTCCGCCATAAATGGCGGAGTTCTTCCCGGCCAAGAATATATCTTTTATATAGCTCGCCGGGACTTTAGTTTCCATCATGCCCCCTTAACGAGATATGCCTCTATGAACCCGTCTATGCCCCCGTCCAGAACTTCGTTGACATTGCCCACCTCAACGCCGGTCCTGTGGTCTTTCACCAACCTGTAGGGCTGGAGCACGTAAGAACGTATCTGGCTTCCCCACGCGATGTCTTTTTTTTCGTGGAGGGCGGACATCTTCTCTTCCTCTTCCCTTTTCCTCAGCGCATAGATGCGCGCCTTCAAGATTTTCATCGCCATGGCGCGGTTCTTGTGCTGGCTCCTTTCGTTCTGGCACGCAACGACTATGCCCGTCGGGGAGTGGGTTATCCTGACCGCCGAATCGGTCTTATTTACATGCTGGCCGCCGGCGCCGCTTGAACGGTAGGTGTCCACCCTCAGGTCCGCGTCGTTTATTTCGACCTTTATATCCTCCTCAATCTCGGGGTATACGAAGACCGATGCAAACGAGGTATGCCTTCTCTTTGCCGCATCGAACGGGGATATTCTTACGAGCCTGTGCACCCCCACCTCGGCCCTTAAGTATCCGTAGGCGTATTCGCCCGTAACCGTAAGCGTAACGCTTTTTACCCCCGCCTCCTCACCCGCCAGATAATCGACTATATCGGTTTTGTATCCCCTTCTCTCCGCCC
This sequence comes from Deltaproteobacteria bacterium, assembly GCA_016219165.1. Classification (GTDB taxonomy): domain Bacteria; phylum Desulfobacterota; class GWC2-55-46; order GWC2-55-46; family DRQE01; genus JACRCB01. The sequence continues at coordinate 1,666 of JACRCB010000067.1, forward strand.
ATCTAAGATACATCCTCAATAACATGTCGGCCCAGTCCTGCGCCTCCGTGCCCCCGGCTCCCGGGTGGATTGAGACGATGGCGTTCAGCCGGTCGTTTTCCTCTCCGAGCATCCTCTTAACCTCGATATCGTTTATGGCTGAAAGGGCCTCGGATGCCTTGGACTGCGCCTCCATGGCGGTCTCGGTTGAGGATTCCTCCTCGGCGAGGTTTAAGAGTATCTCGGAGTCAAAAACGAGACCTTTAAGTTTCTCGAAGGTTGAGAGTGCGGACTCAAGCAAGGATTTCCTCTTCATGACCTTCTGCGCCTCGGTCTGGTCTTCCCAGAAACCGGCCGAGGACGCGCGCTTTTCTATTTCCTCGAGTTCCCATTTCTTTGTTTCCGGGTCAAAGATAACCCCGGACAACGGAAAATTTCTCCTTAACCGCGGTAACCCTCTCCCTGATTTCGTCGAACATCGGTTCTACCTCCTTTTTGTGATTGCGGAAATTATGAAGATACCTGAAAAAAAGAGAGATGTAAAAGGAAAAACCCTCATGTTGCGCGTAAAAAAGGTCTTCCGGCCGTTTTTAAGCCTTACCTCGCCCTTTATGACCCTCCTTTCAAAGAGGGGGGTTTTTTCAACAACCCTTCCGGCGGGGTCTATTATCGCGCTTATCCCCGTGTTTGCGGCCCTTATAAGAAATACCCTCCCTTCAACTGCCCTCATGATATTCATGTCGAAGTGCTGGTATGGGGCCGAGGTATTGCCGAACCATGCGTCGTTCGTGATGCTCGCGAGGAGTGTTGCGCCGTTATTCAAGGTCTGCGCGGAGAGCTCGGGGAATATGGCCTCATAGCATATGAGGATGCCGAGCCCGGTGTTCCCGAAACGAAGGGGAAACGGGCCGGGCCCCGGGACGAAATCCCCGATGCCGTACGTGAGTTTGTGGACGAAAAAGAGGAATTTTTTAAGCGGCACGTATTCGCCGAAAGGGACGAGGTGGACCTTGTCATACCTGCCGATGACGCCGCCCTCGGGGCCGATGAGGAATGCGCTGTTATAGAGGTTATAGGTTTTTGCCGTGAAATCCGGGACATAATGCGGCGCGCCGGTTAAGAGATACGCCCGGTTTTTCTTTGCAATCCCCATTGCAAACGGGCCGAGGGTCTTATCGTAGAGGAGGTAAAACGGCATCGCGGTTTCAGGGAAGACTATAAGTTCTTCCCCGAAACCGGACGCCTCCATGGTTAAATCCCGGTATATCCGAACGGTCTTTGCCGCGGACTTATCGTCCCATTTCATACCCTGCTCTATATTGCCCTGCACCAAAAGAACCTTTAGAGGCGCCCACCCCTTCGTCTCTCCATCGGTTGCCCGGATTTTCAAAAAACCGTAACCGAGGATAACAAAAGCGGCCAGAACGGTAACCACGGCGACAGAAAAAACCTCTTTAAACCTCCTCTCCGTTACCCCCCGTATGAAGAGATAGACAGCGCTGTTAAGCCCCATGACCCAGAAAGACACGCCCCACACCCCCAGGATATCCGCCATCTGGATTGGAAGGAGATACCTTGTCTGCGAGTAGCCCAGAAGCACCCATGGAAAACCCGTGAACAATACCCCCCGTAAATACTCGAAAGAGACCCAGATAAAAGGAATGCAAAAGAGCCTCGCCACCCCCCTATGACTTCCCGTAACAATAAAAAGTATTGAAAAAAGCCCGGTAAATATCGCGAGGAAGAAAACAAGAAGCAGCATCGCAAGCGCTGCAACGGCAAAGGACATCCCGCCGTAAAAATACATCGAATGAACGACCCAGTATACGGTGCCGAGGAAAAACGCGGACCCGAAGGCCCAGCCGATGATAAAGCCGTTCCTGATTGTGGATGATTCGAGCGCGAAAAAAAGCGGGACAAAGCCGAACCACGCAATGTAGCCCTGAGAGTACGGCGCGAATGCGAATACACAGAGCGCCCCGGAGAGGACGGAGAGAATGAGTTTTTTCTTCATTTCAGAAGACGCGTGAAAAGGTAGTAGATGAAATATGTAAAACCCGTCCCCAAAAGCGCGCCCAAAAACACCTCGAACCGGGTATGTATCCTCAAAAGGAGCCTTGAGTGGCTTACCATAACGGCCATTGCGAACGTAAGGACGCTTACAAGGGGGTCGAGGGTTAAAACGGTTACAGACGTCCAGAGCGAAAACGCAACTGCCGCGTGTCCGCTCGGAAGCCCGCCGTGGAGGGGCCTGCCCTTCCCGAAAAAGGCCTTTGACGCAACGACCCCTATCAATACCATAAAGAGGGAAATCAGGGCGATGTGCGCCGAGAATTCCCTCGCCCCCCTCAATATGACCTCGGAGGGGCCGTAAAGGTAACGGGAGAATATGATATATGCCATAAGCGCCACCCCCACCGAGGATATGAGGACCGCCCCGGCGGATACGTCCTTGGCGTTCTTCGCCGCGATGTGGTATTTCTCCTCGACGAGGTTTACGGTCTCCTCTATCGCGGTATTGAACATCTCGGCGGCGAGAAGGATTATTACCGCTATCGCGAAGAGGACGAACTCAGGCAAGGGGAGTTTAAGGAAGAGGCTCAGGAAGAGCGCCCCGGCGGCTATTATGTAATGATACCTCATGTGCCTCTGGGTCTTAAAGGCGTAGATAACCCCCTCGAAGGCGCAGTTAAGGGATTCGAGCCAGTTGGATGGCTTTTTGGGGTCAGAGGGGCCGGTAGATGGGCCGGAAGGTTTATTTGAAGGTCTAATCATATCTATAGGGATTTAAAAACGGAACGGAGATGAAAAATGCATTAGGATTATTTGTCATTTCCTTCCTGTATTCCTAAGCGCAAAGAGTGACTAATTCGGGTTCCACCTTCCAGCCCCACCCTGACCGCCTTCAGAAGTCCCTCCTCTTTTTCCTTCATCCTCTTTGCCCGGCTGCCGCCCTTTACGTGGTCGTATCCGATAAGATGGAGGACGCCGTGGATAAGAAGGCGCGTCATTTCCTCATAAAAACCCGCGCCGTACTCCTTTGCCTGCTCTCTTGCTTTTTCCGTCGAAATGACTATGTCCCCGAGCATAATATCCCTCGGCGCCGCCCCTTTCTTGAAGGGTAGAGCCGGGGGGGATTCCATGGGGAAACTCAAGACATCGGTGGGTTTATTTATCCGGCGGTATTTCCTGTTCAATTCCTTCATGCCCGGATTGTCGGTAAGGACTATGCTCACCTCGCAGCCGCTTAAGCCGAGGTCTTTAAGTATCGCCTTGAGGATTTCTTTTATCTTTCTTCTCTGGATTTCAGTCCCTGAAGAATCGCGTATTTCAACCTTCAATCCAAACCCCGCCTCTTATGTTTCCTCGATGATGGCGCTCCTTTTTTTCGCATCCGCCCTCTCGAACGCCTTTATGACATCCTGCACGAGCGGATGCCTTACAACGTCGGCCTCGCTCAAGTATATGAAGGCTATTCCATCGATATCCCTGAGTATCCTCTGCGCCTCCACAAGCCCCGAGGGCCGGGCAAGGGGAAGGTCTATCTGGGTTATGTCGCCCGTTATGACGGCCTTGCTCCCGAAACCGAGACGCGTAAGGAACATCTTCATCTGCTCCACCGTGGTATTCTGCGCCTCATCGAGTATCACAAAGGAATCGTTCAGGGTTCTTCCCCTCATGAATGCGAGCGGGGCGACTTCGATAGTCCCCCTTTCCATGAGCCTCTGGGCGTGTTCGAAGTCCATCATGTCGTGGAGGGCGTCGTAAAGGGGCCTCAGGTACGGGTCCACCTTAGCCGCTATATCGCCGGGGAGAAACCCGAGTCTCTCTCCGGCCTCTATAGCGGGGCGCGTGAGTATTATCCTGTCGACCTCTTTATTCGCAATTGCCGCAACCGCCGCGGCCATCGCGAGGTAGGTCTTGCCGGTCCCGGCCGGGCCTATGCCGAAGACGATGTCATTTTTCCTTATGCAGTTTATGTATTTATTCTGCCCGACGCTCTTGGGCGCGATGTTCTTTTTCCTGTAGGATATATAGATGGTGTCGGTGAATATGTCTTTCAACCTGACGCTGCTGTCGGAGAGGAGCGTTCTTATGGCGTAATAGAAATCCGTTGGGGCAAGCGCGTAACCCGACCTCATGAGGTCGTATATTTCGAGTATTATGCGCTCCGCGGCATCGACCTTATCTTTCTCCCCCTGTATGTTGACGAGATTGCCCCTCGTGTCGATTTCCACGCCGAGTTTTTTCTCGAACCTTTTAAGGTTCGCCCCTCCTTCCCCGAAAAGACCGATTGCGATTGCGTTGTCTTCTATGGTTATCTGCCTTTTCACCTTGTTCTCTTCCATTCTCGCTTCCATGTTCGCTCCCATGTTCAAAGAATCCCTTAAGACACGTGCTTAAGCCTCGGTTCATACCGCACAGGGCTTGTGTTCGACCTCGGCAAACCACCTCACATCCATGTCGGGAAAGACATCGTCCCTTTCCATTATGGAAACGAGGAAGTTCCGGTCGGCATCGGTTGCATTATCGCCCTCGCCTTTTTTCCTCGCCATGGCCGCAAGCCTTTTAAAATCCTCGAAATGCCTCACAACCCTCGCCTCCGCGTAATCCGCGGCCGCGCGCGTCGATATGAGAAACTGCCAGTCGGAGGCCGAAAGGAGCATCAATTCCCTCCCCGCCTGTTTCAGTATATCCATAAGGAGCGGGTCGTCATGTCTTCCGCCATATCTCCCGGCCAGTTCCTTCATCTCCCTTTCGGCCTCGTATATATGCTTCCATGTCCATTTGTTCATGTCGTTAAGCCATATCCAGTGATAGCCGCCCTCTCCCCATGAACCCTCCGGAAGCGTTATGACCTCCGTGGGCCTTTTAATATCAAGATACTCCCCGGCCGTCACCGGGGAAACGCTGCCGTCGAGATACAGGTATCTTATGACATGGTATATCCACTCGGGCCCCTCGAACCACCAGTGGCCGAAGAGTTCGCAGTCATAGGGGGATACGACTATCCCCTCCCCGCCGGTGGACTTCAGGTATTCGGACAGGGTCTCTTTCACGAGGTCTTTGAAGTGCCCGGCATTTTCGGGGATGCGGGCATAAGCGTCTTCCGGATTGTAAGGCCTTTTATCCGCAAGGTCCGCCTTTGCATCCGTTATCCTCCAGTATCTTAAGCCGCCGGGGAATCTCTTTTTATGGAATTCAAGATAGTTGCTGTCCCCGGGATAGCCCCATTCCCCGCTCCATACCTGCAGCCCGGTCTTGGGGTCTCTGCTGAACACCGCAACCGGGTGCCTGCCCTCCCCGCCCCCGACCCAGTAGACCTTGTGCGGGGTCCTCTCGCTTTTCTCGGAAAGCGGTTTATACTGTTTCTCGAAGTTTGCCCAAAGGTTTTTCAGGTCCTCGAACCTGTCTATGTAAACCCCTATGGCCCTTCCGCCTTTTGTAAGATGGGCGTCCACAAAGAAGTACTCTATCTTATTTTCGCTTAAGAATTCCTCCACCCCTTTTCTTAAATATGGCTCGCCTAACTCGACCCCCGGCCTTTTCCACCTGTAAGAGGGCCTGTAGGCGCACTCCGGGAGCCATATGCCGCGGGGGTCTTTTCCGAAGTGACGCCTGTAACTTAGAACGGCCTGCTTTATCTGGGCCTGCACGCTCGTATCCTCTGAAAGGAGAGGCAGATACGCGTGGGTGGCGCCGCACGTGGCTACCTCTATATGGCCTTCGTCCTGAAGTTTCCTGAACGCGCCTATAATGTCCGCGCCATACCTTGCGGTAAAGTCTTTTTTCCTCTCATCGAATATCTCCACCCACATGCGGGCGAGTTTTGCCATATGCGCCTCGCCTATCCGCGTAAACTCCGTAACGTCTTCTTCCGCCGCGGCCTTTTTCTGATTCATATACTCGACAAGGCCCCTCTTGAAGTCCTCGTTTGCGAGCATCTCCACAAGGACCGGCGATATGTCGATAGTCACTCTTGGGCTGAACCCCTCGTCCTTCAAGCGGTTGAATACGTTCAGAAGCGGTATGTATGTCTCAACCGCCGCCTCGTTGAGCCAGTCCGTTCCATGCGGCCATGTGCCGTGGGAAAGGACGTAAGGCAGGTGCGCATGGAGTACGAGGCTGAAGTAACCGGCTTTTTTCACATATACCTCCTCATCAGGAACCTTTCTTGATAATAACCGGGAAGTTTATCACATGGGAGGGTTTTTTGCAATTTTGGTCCTGAAGGAAAAAAAGGCCGGGAACGATTACAATCGTCTGCCATGGCATTGCGTCCGGGCAATCTTAAAGGGAAGGGTCTCTAACCTTGGATAAAACACGAAGCGGCCTTGCGGATAATAAAGAGGGAAATCCCTGAAACCATCAGGCCGTTGCAAGCGCCGTTCTGAATTGGGGGGATACGTCGGCGAGTTCTTCTTCGACAAACTCGACCACCTTCCATGTTTCGGGGTTTTTGATGACCTTTTTGACGAGGGCATGGTTTAGGGTGTGGCCGGAGCGATGGGCATTCAACCTTCCCGCGATATGCACGCCCAAGAGCGAAATATCCCCTATGAGGTCTAATACCTTGTGCCTGACAAACTCATCCGGGAACCTCAACCCGCCTTCATTCAGTATGTCGCTTTCCCCGATGACTACGGCGTTTTTAAGGGTCCCGCCGCGGACAAGTCCATTTTCTCTTAGAAGTTCCACGTCCCTTAAGAAACCGAAGGTCCTCGCGCTTACGACCTCTTCCCTGAAAGCCGCTGGCGAAAGGGTGATGGAAAAAGACTGTTTACTCAGATAGGGATGAGAAAAATCGATTGTATAATCGATGGTGAACGCCCGCTCCCCTTCCCGGTCAGGCGGCAGCAGGCGGACATACTTGTCCTTGTCCCGAACCTCTATGGGTTTTGTGATAACGAGATACCTGCGGGGTTGCGTAAGTTCACGAATCCCCGCCTCCATTATCAACTCCGTAATGGGCGCGGCGCTCCCGTCCATTATCGGTATCTCAGGCCCGTAAACCTCAACGGCGGCATTGTCAATCCCGAGCCCGTAAAAGGCGGCCAACAGGTGCTCCACCGTGGATACCGTAACACCGTCTTTCCCGAGGGTGGTTGAATAATGGGTCGCCACGACGTTTTTAGCCTTCGCCTTGATAACGGGGGCGTGCGGGATATCCTTCCTTATAAAACGGATTCCCTTATCTTTCCCGCAGGGGAGTATCTTAACCGTTGCATGACTGCCGGTGTGGAGTCCTATGCCGGAGAATTCTATTGTCTTATTTACAGTTGTTTGAAACATTCTTATATAAGGATGCAATAAATGTGCCATAATAAAAAATCCTTTAGAATCAACTAATTGATATTAAACAATAACATATTCCGTGTTAAAAACACAACAAACCACTCAAACGTTCTCATTTTCGCAACACCTGTCCCAAACATGTTCCGGAATCAGCGTCTGAAAAAAAGGTAAAGTATCAGTGATAATATGATGCTTACGATTATGGATGTAGCCAGAGGGAAGTAAAAGACGAAGTTATCTTTTTTGTAATAGATGTCCCCGGGGAGCCGGCCGATATAGGGGATTTTCGGGCCGAAAGTTAATATGAGCCCTATGATTACTATTATAAGCCCTATTATTATAAGGAATTTTCCGGTAAAGGAGAAGGGTGTCATGATTTTGGATTGTACCGTTTTTGAGGGAGGGGGTCAAGGGGGGCTATACGACCTTACCAGTCGTTTTCTGCCATTCTTGAATTGTTTTTCTGACCTGTGAACACCTCGGTTCAGAAGCACAAGAATTCAGTATGTCTATAATCTCACTTGCATCTTTAAGTAGGGCCTTTACAGTTTTTGGATTCTCTACGCTGGTTTCATCAAGGCGGTAATCTGCATGGATTCGTTTAGTTGTAAGCCCAACCAGTTTCGAGGCTGCTTTTATTACTTCGTCGTCACCACTGTTGTTTAAACACATACGAACATCTCCGTGTCCTTCAGGGCTTTTCTTTATCGTAAAACCCATCCTTCTTTCTAAAATCTCAACCCCGGTATTATAAACTGCATAGTAAGCACGGCTTACCGCGGTTCTTAGATGGGCTGCATTATTATTAGCGGCAAGCTCCGAAGCAAGTTCGTAAAAATCTCGTGGATTCATATTTTAAACGATATTATATGAAAACCGGATCTTATCCCGTTCCGGCCAGGGAACTTCGGAAACAAATAGAGAAATGTAGTCATTATAATCTTTCAAAACTTCATCTACTTCTCCGCGGATAGTAACAGCAAGCGTAAGCCACTCTTCCTCGGTCTCGGGATCCTTTTCAACCTCAGTATGAAATTCTTGAATAGACGGAAAACATTTCTTAATTAGTTTAATAGCGCTCGACAAATACTCCTTTAGTCCATGTTTGAGACAAAATTGTGAGACCTCCGGTTTCCTTATCTCATCTTCATCTATCTTATCTGACTCATCCTTCTTCGTCTCTTTAATTTCGTTTCCCCGTTGAGATTCTACTATCGTAATCAACGGGTATATCGGGTATATAGTAAGAATACCCAGGGAGGCCTCCTTATAGTCAACAGGTATATCGGCGGTCTGGGCTTGACTCTTAATCTCATGCAAATCGCTTGTATTACCAGTGGACATTTAAACTGTCTCCCATCTTTGAGATTGAAAATTTATATTTACTCCTATTTGCCCGGGAACCGGTTGTTGAACCTTTTGCAGTTTTCCACGGTGTACGAAAACGTCTGAAATATTTAAACTTTCGATATAAGCGCCATAATATGAAAAATCTTTCTCTGCCAAATCTCCCAATTCTTCAACTGGCGTATAAGGGTTTTCCAATTTCATTTCCATAGCATAATTGTTGTACAATTGCCAAACAGTCTTTTCTTCGTCGCCGGCAAGTTCTGTAATGTTTAAGCCAAGTTCCTTGACCTCATCTCTCATTATTGGATAATGATGTATGCAGATGAGTCCGGTTAAGTTATCAATAATACTTTTAATCTTTTCAGCATCATTTTTTGCGTTCATATGAATCTTCAACAACCGTTCCGTAAGCATCTTTGACATCCTATAACCTCTATATACGTTCCCAATAGCAAGAGGATGCACATGGGTTGTCAAGTGCGAATATATACCCGACATCTGCTCATCTTTTACCCCTGCTTTTTCTTTAGCGAAAAGTAAATAAGAGTTAACATCTTCAACACTAATTTCTAAAGGCAGGTTTGGATTAGCCGGATTTTTTGGGTTAAATGGATGTGCTGTTGTCGGATCTACAGGACTTAATTCTGCCACCTTACCCATTGCAATATTATCCGCACCAAGCGCAATTAAAGTCCCTGCACTATGTGCTCTGTATGGCACAACTACCTCAAAATATTGACAATAATTACGCATCAGTTTAACAAGACGAAGGGGGGTAAGCATGTCGCCGCCCCGTGTATATAAGAACAAGCTAATTTTTGGGATGTATCCTATTTTCTGAAGATGCCGCTCAAAGATAGGAATTACATCGTCGGCAATTTTTGTCGCAAAAGGTTGCCTGTCTCCCGTAACATAACAAATCAATCTCGATTCCCGATATTTTTCAACTTTCTTGATTAAGTCAATCCTATCTTTTAAAGACATAGATTTTTCCCTTAGTTTTATAATATATCATAAAGTTTATAATATTTATAATTATTTTTGCCTTTTGTCAAGAAAACATATCCCCCGCACCACGCCCCTTTTAGAAGGTGGTATATCGCGGCGCCTCCGGCGGAGATTGTCCCGGCAATGCCTACCACCTTCAACCTGTGCGCAGTAAGGGTGTTTTCAATCCTGTCGAGTTTCTACCACTGTGCGTCCTGGGATTTCTCAACCTTTTCGAGAATAATCAAAATATGGGGTGCCATGGATTTACTCCTGTCCCTTCACTTTTTCAACGGTCCTCCCCAAGATATAGCCACCCACCCCTATCTCCATGAGCGCCCAGAGTTTGTCGGGCAGGTCGAGTATTTTGACCTTGTCGGTAAAAATGTTAGCATAAGGGAAAATGATATAGTTGTTTGCGACGATGGCGACAATCACCATCATCAGGCACGGGCGCCAGTTCCTCTGCATCCATGACTGCCCCTGCGCCTCGGCGATAATGATGGAGGACTGCGCCGAGGTGATTTGCGCCTCAAGTTCGGCGAGCCTCATCTGCAATTCCGCTTTCTTTTCGGGCGGTATGTCGCCGGTTATGGCCTCCCTCATTTTGACCGCGGCATCCCCGATTGAACCTATTACCGTGCTCGCAGCCGTCCCCGTTGCGCTGCCTATAAGACTACCGAGCCAACTCATAGTCCCAACCTCCTCAAATCATCCTTCATCTTCCAGACCTCGTCCATGATAACCGGGGCGGGATGATGCGCTTCGACCGCCGCAAGGAATGACTGCAATTGATTGCGCCAGAGGATTTGAAGATAGCGCCGGACATTTTCGGAGAGAGTTTTTATTTCTTCTATGGCCTTTGCTTCGTCTATTTCAAACATATAAGATCCTTTTATATTCTAATTGGATTCCTTCCGAAAGAGCCTGCCCCGTACTCGATATGGGGCAGGGTTAAAACCCCCCGCTTTCGCGGGGATTCCAAAGAAGAACTTTCAAACATATGGCCTGTATTCTTTCCCGTCATAAATCAACGCCTGCTGGTTAGGCTTGCCCTTGCGGGGGAGCGAAATATGAATCCATCTCCTCCTTTTCTTATTTTCGGAAATACATTGCCCGAATTTAAGTCCGCTCATTTTCACGAGCCAGTCAAAGACGACATCCATATCCGCGTTCAGGGGGACAAAGTCTGCAGCCTCGCCTAAGGCGTGCTGGCTCGTGGGGTAGCCTCCGGCTGCTTGATTGACAGCGGGGTTCCGGTATCCGCTCGTAATCCGCAGAGGCCCCCAGTAGTCCCTGATAGGCTGGAGGAGGGAAAGGGCGAGGAGCGAGAGCCGGTCTATGGCCGCGTCCGGGGGGTCATTGGCAAGCCCCGTGTCCGTATGCGTAAATTCATAAAGGGTAAAGTTAAGCGAGAGGTTCATCTTTTCTCTCCATATAAATGCTCGGCCAGCCGCCTATTGCGATAATCTTCTCTTTTTTCCCGCAAGTCCAGCCTGCCTCTAAAAACTTTTCGACATTCTCAAGCAAAACCAATTGATAGATGATTTTCACCGCGCCCCCTTCAAAAGATGATAGACCGCCGCGACGCCGGCGGATATTGTCCCCGAAATCCCTATCACCTTCAACCTGTGCGCGGTAAGGGTGTTTTCAATCTTGTCGAGTTTTTTCCACTGCTCGTTCTGGGATTGCTCGACCTTTTCGAGTTTCCCCTCGATGCGGCCTATGGCCCGGCTTATCTCATCGAAATCAGACATTGGGGTCCTTATCAGGCTGAAAAGTAAGACGCCGGGGCATAATCAACCGCGCCAGAGGCGTCATTGGCGTCCCGGGTTTTATGAATAGAAGCAACAGAGGCGGTTCTCTTCCCCTGTAAAACGAGTGTTACCACTGTATTCCTGTTGCCCGAACTTATATTGAGCGTAAGTGTGCCATTTTCCCAAGAACCAGTACCACTGGTTGAAGCCTCATCGCTTAAATCCGAGCCTATCTTAAGGCGGGCATAGGTGGTATCGCTTGCATTATCGTTTTTTATCCTGACTCTCGCAACGAGAGTGGCGGCCCACGGCGGCACCCATAAAGATATTGACGATAAATCCACATAAGAAGCGGTACCCGGATTTTTCTCCGGGAAATCCAGCGTAACCGTCGACTTAATCGCAAGCGACCATGCCGCGGAAACCTCTACCATATCCCATGTTATGGTTCCAGCCACGTTCGTGTCCGTATAGCCAGATATGAGATCAATTTTAATGTAACGTGCACTCGCGGGAGGCGTACCTAAAGCAAAAAAACGCGACCATGATGTCGGGTTGGAGGTTGATGAATAGACGTCCTCCGACGACAGGAAAGCCTTTGCCTTATCAAAATACCTCAGGCGGACAATATTTTTCATCCCTGCGGCGGAACATTTAATCATAAAATCCACCATCGGAACGTTGGTATCCGAAATCTCAATATAGTCGCTTTCGAGATACCCTCCCCCGTTGTTGGCGCCGCCGGGGTGGGTGAACTTGTAAGCCTTCGCGCCGTGTGCCGGGGCCATGGTTTCATACGCGCCGCTTCCGCCGGGATAAAGAGACTGGGTCCATCCGTCCGGGATGCCGTCGCTGTCGGAATCCACCTCAAATGAACCATTCTGAAGCCTGCCGCCCGGGGACATCGTGCCATAGAGATAATCCAGGTTATCTTTGATCTTCTGCCAGAGTTCCTGGCGGGTAGGCTGCTTGACCTGGATTTCATTCGAAGTTAGTGGATTCCAGCCCATTTAATTTTTCCTTCCGCAATATCGCGCGGCTTAATAGATATAATAACCGGGCTTCCCGTTTATGAGCCCGTCCGGATCTGATATGAACCCGTACTCTTTTTCCGCGTCAGTCGCGCTGTCATAATCAGGCGTTGCATCGGGCGCGATGAAACAGAATCTCTCCCGCGGCAGACGAAGGGCCCTGAGAGAGATTTTTTCGCCCTTGGATTACCTTTTTACTATTTGGAAAATTTCGTTTGAAAGCGGCGCCCCGTCCACGTTCTCAAGTTCATCCGTGGAGACGCGGGCATAACTGCCCGTCTTTATATCCATGTCCTTCACTTCCACGTCGAAAGAAACGAGGGGCTGCGCGTTCCTCTGGCGGAAAAGGCCGCGGGCGAGGAAATTCGCTATGAACCGAGCCATCGTTTCCTCCACTTCGTAACCTTGACGCAGCCACCGGCAGAAAATTTTCTTTTCAAGCGTCTCGCCGTATTCGTTCACACTCTCGGCGTCCGAATCGAGCGCTATGTCTATGCTGTTAAAATCCTTGATTTCGTCAATCTTGCCTATGGTCTTTTTATCCCAGAAAAGTATAAGCCTCGTGAGGCGGGACTTCTGGTTTAAATCCACGCCTGCCGAATTGTGGATGATGTTTTCCTCATCCGTAAGCGTAGCATAGGCCCTGTCCGGCTCATTGGGAATATTGCGGCGAAGGGTGATTTTCAGGTCCTCGCCGACCCATGATTTACAGTCTATGAGGTCA
>JACRCB010000068.1 GCA_016219165.1 Deltaproteobacteria bacterium
CTGGACGGATTGGAGGGTCTTGGAGGAGGGGTGGATAGTCAGGTTCCTCGGGAAGATAGAAGGCGCCGGAGGCTGGATTAAGCCCGTCACGTTCTCGGAGTATATGGAAAAGGAAGGGCCCCTCGGGAGGGTGTACCTCCCGACGGCGTCGTACATGGAGATGGGCGAGTGGGCCCTCTTCCCGGAGGCTTCCGGCGATTATGCGCGGCTTCTCAAGGAGATTAAATCGTGGAGGGACGGCGAGAGGATATTGAGATTCCTCCAGGGAGGGACGTGGAGGAATTTTCTCGCTAAATATCCGGAGGCGGACTGGATGCACAAAAGGATGCTCGATGTGAGCGGGAAAATAGAGAGGAATAAAGATAAAGACGTATCGGGGGCGGCGCTGAGGCATCTCTATATGGCCCAGTGCAATGACGCATACTGGCACGGTATTTTCGGCGGGCTTTATCTGCCGCATCTGAGAGCCCATATATACGAGAATCTTCTGAAGGCCGAGACCCTTGTAGACAATCTCAAGGGGGATGAGGTTTCGGTAAGGACAATTGATATCAATGCCGACACATGCGAGGAAGTGGTGATTTCAACCGAAGACCTGAATCTCTTTTTCAGCCCCGCAATGGGAGGGAGCCTTGTTGAGATGGACTGGAGGAAGGGCTACGCGAACCTTTCAAACACCCTTTCGCGGTGGTCAGAGGGCTATCACATGAAACTTAAAGAGGCCGGGAGAGAAGTAGAGGAAGGGGCAAGGAGCATCCACGACGGCGTTGTCAGCAAAGAAGAGGGGCTTGAAAGGCACCTTAAGTTCGATTCGGTCCGGAGGACATCCCTGAGGGAACATTTCTTGGGCGAGGACGAAACCCTTGAGAGGTTGTCGGCCGGGGAGGGGGAGGAACTCGGGGATTTCTTTAACGGTCTTTACGGCGCCGAAGTCACGGATAAGCGGCTTATCCTTTCAAGGACCGGCCGGGTGAGGGATTGCGCTCTAAAGGTCTTAAAGGAAGTGCGCATGCAACTTAGAGATTCTTTTTCGGTTGGCTACAGGCTCGAAGGAGGGAATGCGGGGGGAGGGTTGAAGGCACGGTTCGGGGTGGAAATGAACCTCTGTCTTCCGGGCTGTAACGGCCCGGATTCGTCCTGTGAGTTTAACGGACTGCCGGAAGACGGGTCCGGCATGGGTTCAAAGGGCGAGACCCACGGAGTTGCGGATATGAGGCTTGTAGACAGGTTTTCCGGCCTCAAGGTCTCTTTTGTCTTCGACAGGCCGGTAACGGTGTGGAGATACCCGGTGGAAACGGTATCGCTTTCCGAGGCGGGGTTTGAAAGAAACTATCAGGGTTCCGCGATGGTCTTCCTCCTGCCGCTTGCACTTCCCTGTAAAGACCCGTTTGCCTTCTCTTTTTCCGTGAAGGTCGAGACGATTGAAAAGGAGGACTGTTGGCGAAAGGTTCCTTCAGCAAAGCGCTCATAAAGAAGGCAGGGCCGGTTAAACTCCTCATCCTCGACGTTGACGGCGTTATGACGGACGGTAGTATTATCTATGACAGCGAGGGGAGGGAGATAAAGGTCTTTAACGTGAGGGACGTCCACGGCATAAAGATGCTCAAGAGGGGAGGGGTGGATTGCGCGCTGTTGACAGCGAGAACCTCACAGGCCGTAAAGAAGAGGGCGGAGGAACTCGAGATAGGGCTGTGCTATCAGGGGGCGATAAAAAAACTCACCGCCTATGAGGATATATTGAAGAAGACAGGGTTGGCGCCCGGTGAGACGGCGTTTATCGGAGACGACCTCGTGGACCTCCCCGTTATAAGAAGGGCCGGTTTTTCCGCGGCCGTTCAGGATGCCGTAAGGGAAGTGAGGGAGGCCGCGGATTATGTGACCTTGAACCCGGGCGGAAAGGGCGCGGTAAGGGAGGTGGCCGAAATCATATTGAAGATAAAAGGGAAGTGGCACGAGGTTACAGAGAGGTATCTCAAGTAAGGGATACCGCCCTGATTTTGTTCCCCTGCATACATACTTTTCGACGGCCTTCCATGATAAAGAACTCTTTACACCCCCCCGGCCTGATGTTATAATTTTTATAATAAATGATGAAGAAGAATCTCAAGTTCTTTCTATCACTCCTTGTAGGGTTGTCGCTATTGGGGCTTGTCATTACGATATTCGTAAACTTTAGACTCAGAAAGGGTTACGAGACAATAGCAAACATCAAGGGGATAACGATAAACAGGGTCAGGTATTCCGGCATCAAGGACAACCGTCGTGAATGGGAGCTTGAGGCCGACTCCGCGACCCAGTTAAAAGGCGTGGATACCGTAATCTTTAAGAATGTCAGACTCGTTTGTTACGCAAAGGACGAAGTGAGTTACACCCTGACCGGGAAAGAGGGGAGTTACAGGATGGACTCGGGCGATGTGACCGCAACAGGGGAAGTATCGGTAGTGTCCACAGACGGATATACGCTCCTGACGGATTCGCTTACATACTCTACTGGTTTACGCAGAGTGAATACGAAGGCACGGGTAAGGATAACGTCCCCGAAGATGGATGTCACCGGGACGGGCCTCGCCATGGACGTTGAGACCGGAAGGATAAGTATTTTGAACGACGTAAGGACGGTATTGAAAGATGTCTCCATCTAAAACGGTGCGATTTTCCGCGGTATTTTGCCTCTCACTTCTATTTTTGTCTTACGGCATTAGGGGGTCCGCGGAGGATGCAAAGACAAAAGAGGCCCCTGCCGTTTTGAAAAAGCCCGTCACGGTAATATCCGACACGATGGACGCCGACAGGAAACAAAGGGTCGTCGTATTCCGGGGCAACGTTTATGCAAAGGAAGACTTTGACCTCTGCGGCGACGTCCTCACCGTTTACTACGATGAGGCTGATGAAACAAAAGAGATAGTCGCCGCCGGCAACGTCCGGATAGTCCAGGGAGATAAAAGGGCGAGGGGGGAGAAGGCGGTATACGACAGGGAAAAAAAGGCGGTGGTGATTACCGGCAAGCCCTCTGCGATGCAGTGCGCGGACGTTGTGGACGGGGAGAAGATAACCTTCCATCTCGACAGCGACAGGATGATAGTCGAGGGGCGCACGGGCGAAAGGGTCAAGGCGACGATAAATCCTAAAAAGGAGTGTTCGGAAGGTCCTGAGCGTGAAGAGTTTAAGTGCGGAGCGGCTCGTTAAGTCCTTCAGGGGAAGGAAGGTGGTGGATAGCGTTTCTTTAAGCGTATCCTCCGGCGAGATAGTAGGGCTTCTCGGCCCCAACGGAGCCGGAAAGACAACCACCTTTTACATGATTGTGGGGCTTATAAGCCCTGATAGCGGGGTTGTATACCTCGACGGCGTTGACATAGCCGGCATACCGATGTATGAGAGGGCAAGGAGGGGCATAGGGTATCTTGCGCAGGAGCCCTCTGTATTCAGAAAACTTACGGTCAGCGAAAACCTGAAGGCTATACTCGAATTTTTGGAAATATCCGGGATGGAGGCCGAAGAACGTCTGTCTGGCCTCCTGACGGAACTCGGCATAGGGCATATCTCAGAGGTGAAGGCGTTTGCCCTTTCGGGAGGGGAAAGGAGAAGGGTCGAAATAGCGAGGGCGCTCGTCAGGTCCCCGTCGTTTCTGCTTCTCGATGAGCCGTTCTCCGGCATAGACCCGATTGCGGTGGCTGACATACAGGATATAGTTGTGGGGTTGAAGCAAAAGGGCATAGGGATACTGGTGACGGACCACAATGTAGGCGCGACCCTTGGGATATGCGACAGGGCCTATATAATAGATAAGGGGGGCATCCTCGATGCCGGCGCCCCGCAGGAGTTGCTCAACAGCCGCCGGGTAAGGGACGTATATCTCGGAGAGAAGTTTAAACTGTAAGAAATACTTTTTCGGGCGTAGGGATTAAGTTATAGTAAGGGGTGAAAGTAAAAAGACATGGTTTACGAACTCAAACAGGAATTCAAACTTACGCAGAAACTTCTTCTGACGCCGCAGTTGAGGCTTGCCATAAAGCTTCTGCAACTGACGCGTCAGGAACTCCTCCAGGTCGTGAGGCAGGAACTGGAAAGGAATCCGGTCCTCGAGGAGGAGTTCGGCGGCGAAAACCCGGAACCCCCTGCCCCTGAAAACGGAAAGAGCGGCCTGCCCAATGAAATGGAATGGCAGGAATATATAGAGAAGACAAACGAGGGCTTTAGACCCCGTACCGACTTAAGCGACGACGGAGAAGAGAGTTTTTTTGAAAAGGCGTCCGCGAAGGGTGAAAGCCTCAAAGCGCATCTCCTCTGGCAGTTGAATTGTTCCCACTTAAGCGAAAGGGCGAAGAAGATAGGCGAGTTTATAATAGGCAACATAGACGAAGGCGGCTATTTGAGGGTTATTGAAAGGGGTGAGGACGGCGAGAAGGAATACAGGGAAAAAACAGTTGAAGAGATTTCAAGGCTCATAGGTGTCGACGCATCTGAGATTGTTACAACACTCGAGTTCATCCATGACCTCGACCCCCCCGGTGTGGGTGCACGCACCATAGAGGAGTGTCTCTTCCTGCAGGCGAAGAGATTCCCCCAGCGGGACAGCATCGTAGAGGGGATAATACTGAACCACCTCGAATCGCTGGCAAAGAAGGACTACAGGGCGATTGCCAGGAGCATGGGATTACCCGTAGAGAGGGTGATAGAATCCGCCAGGGTTATAACGGAAACGCTTAAGCCCGTTCCGGGCAGCGGTTTCGGCGCCGATGAGGCGAGGGTGATTATGCCGGATGTTTACATAGAGAAGGTCGGGGGCGAATATATCGTCCTTTTGAACGAAGACGGCATGCCGAAACTCAGGATAAGCCCTTATTACAAGAAAATACTCAGGGATAACGGCGCCGGTGCGGATGGGGCAAGGGGCTACATACGGGAAAGGTTTAGGTCCGCCATGTGGCTTATAAAGAGCGTCCAGCAGAGGCAGAGAACGCTGAAGAGGGTGGTGGAGAGCATCGTCGGTTTTCAGAAGGAGTTTATCGATATGGGTCTTATGTATCTTAGGCCCCTCGTCCTCAAAGACGTTGCCGATGACATCGGCATGCATGAGTCCACGGTAAGCCGGGTTACCACGAACAAATACGCCGAGACGCCCAGGGGTTTATTCGACCTGAAATATTTTTTCTCCAACGGACTCGCTGCCGTCGACGGCAGCGACGTAACCGTCGAATATATAAAGGAGAAGATGAGGTCCGTTATTGATGGCGAGGATCCGAGAAATCCGTTAAGCGACCAGCAGATTGTGGAGAGGCTTAAGGGGTTGGGCATTGTGCTCGCAAGAAGGACCGTTGCGAAATACCGCGATGAATTCGGGTTCCTTTCGTCCACGAGGAGAAAGAGCCTGTATTAGCGCAGTTTCTGGAATGCGCCTTCAATTTCGTATTGGGTATATGACTCTAAAAACAGGGAGCGGAGGTTAACATGCAGACAAGCGTTACATTCAGGCACATGGACCCATCCGATGCGTTGAGGGGGTATGCCGAGCAAAAATCAGAACGTTTGCTTAAGTACCTTGTAGAGCCCGTCGAGGTCCACTGGACACTGTCGGTTGAGAAGATACGGCACATCGCGGAGGCTACCATAGCGGCAAAGGATTTTTCAATCAAGGCGCAGGAATCCACAAAGGAGATGTATTCGTCGATAGATGAGGTAATCGATAAACTCGAGAGGCAGGTAAGAAGGCATAAGGAGAAGGTAAAAAGCCATAAGTCCTCCGAAACCGAGAAATACCCTTACGCCGCAAGTGAGGCGCAAAAAAAAACTCTTCGCGTGGTTGAGACCGAGAACCTCTTTATAAAGCCGATGTCTATTGAAGAGGCGACCATGCAGATGGCGATCCATGGCCGGGACTTCATGGTTTTTACAGATTCAGGAACAAACAGCGTAAACGTCCTTTACAGGCGCGACGACGGGGACCTCGGGCTGATAGAGGCGCGCGTAAAGTAAACCGTTGTGTGCGGCTTAAAGACGGGAGAAAACCGCCATGAAGGGAAGTGAGGCGTAATGCGGGTATCCGATGTCCTTACCAAAGGCCGCATCATCCCGGAACTCGATGCGCGTGAAAAACACGGGGTGCTCGATGAACTCTCTTCGCACCTTGCGCGGACGGTCGACGGCCTTGATAAGGGAAAACTCCTCGAATTGCTTCTGGAGAGGGAAAGACTCGGGAGCACGGGCATAGGCCACGGGGTTGCAATCCCCCATGCCAAGATAAAAGGGATAGATGAGGTCGTCGTCTCTTTCGGCAGGAGCAAAAAGGGGGTGGACTTTGCGAGTATGGACTCCAAGCCAGTTCACCTTTTTTTTCTCATCGTAGCGCCGGAGAATTCGACGGTTGCGCATCTTAAGATGCTCGCCGGCGTGTCGCAGATATTGAAGGATAACGGGCTCAGGGAAAGACTCGTCTGGGCGTCGGACGAGGATGATATATACCGCATGATAGTGGAAGAGGAGAAGAGGGTTCAAAAAGGCGCGGTCATCTGAGGGTGACGGGTGAACGTCATCCATACGGGGAGGAAACATGGGGATGGGGTTTTTACGGGGATTTTTCTGCGGATTAAGGTTTGGTGGTTATGGGCATAACGGTAAGGGAATTTGTTGAGAGGTCCTCTCTCGGGCTCAGATGCATTGCGGGAGAGAAGGGTCTCTTGAGAGAGATAGAAACTTCGAGGATCCAGAAGCCGGGGTTGATACTTACCGGCCTCTCAGAGGGATTTCACCCCGACAGAGTCCAGATACTCGGTGCGGCCGAGATAGGATACTTTAAACGCCTCGACAGCGAAGGCCTAAAAAGGGTGCTCCGGATATTCAAGCCGGGCATACCGGCTATCGCCATCACAAGGGGGATTACCGCCCCTGCGGCGCTTTTAATATCGGCCGGCAAGAAAAATATTCCTCTCCTTTCAACACCCCTCACTTCGTCGATATTCATAGAGAGGGCCATTAAGTTCCTTGAGGATAAACTCGCGCCCTCAACCCTCGTTCACGGGGTATTGGTCGATGTGCTCGGCGTGGGGATACTTATAAAGGGCAGAAGCGGCATAGGTAAAAGCGAGTGCGCCCTCGAACTTTTATCGAGGGGTTACAGGCTCGTTGCGGACGATGCGGTGATAGTGAAAAGGATATATCCCTCAACGCTTTTCGGCATGGGCTCGGCCCTCATACCTTATCATCTCGAGGTGAGGGGGATAGGGGTCGTGAATATAAAGGAACTTTTCGGCATAACGGCCATAAGGGAAAAAAAGCAGATGGACCTGGTGGTGGAACTCGTTAACTGGGACCCAAGGGATGAGTACGAAAGGCTCGGATTCGAAGAGAAGACAACCGAAGTACTCGGTGTTAAACTCCCGTATCTGAAGGTGCCGGTAAGCCCGGGCAGGAGTATAGCCGCGATAGTGGAGGTGGCGGCGCGCAACCAGTTGTTGAAGATAATGGGGTATAACAAAACCAAAGAACTTATTGAGAATCTTACCGTCTTGAAGAAGGATACTGAAAAGGTAGAGGCGTGAAAGAGATACGTCTTGTCGTTTTGAGCGGACCTTCGGGGGCGGGTAAAAGCACGGCCGTAAGGGTGATGGAGGACCTTGGGTTTTTCTGCGTGGACAACCTGCCGGTCATCCTGTTGCCCAAATTCCTGGAACTCGTCGCCCAGTCTTCGGAGATAACGAAGGTGGCTACGGTTGTGGATGTGAGGGAACGCGAGTTCCTGCGCGAGTTCCCCTCCATATTCAGGGCCGTGAAAGAGGCCGGGCATAAAGGAGAATTGATATATCTCGAGGCCTCCGACGATTCTCTCATAAGGAGGTTCAGCGAGACCAGGAGGCGTCATCCGCTCTCCTCGGCGGAAAGCCCTATCGAGGGGATAAGGGCGGAGAGGGAGCTTTTAAAGGAAATCAAGGCCCACGCCGATAAGGTTGTCGATACATCCCTTTTTACCGTCAAGGAACTTAAGGAGCATATAGCGGATTGGTTTTCCTCTCCCGCTGCGAGAGGGAAGATGTTCATAAACCTCGTCTCCTTCGGTTACCGCTACGGCATACCCCCCGACGCGAATATCGTCATGGATGTGAGGTTTCTGCCGAATCCTTACTTTGTGGACGAACTTAAATCCCTCGACGGGACCCACCCCTCTGTAAAGGATTTTGTGCTTTTAAGGACGGAGACAACGAATTTCATAGAAAGGTTCGGAATCCTTCTTAACTATCTCGTTCCTCTTTACTGGAAAGAGGGGAAATCCTATCTTACGATAGCCGTAGGCTGTACCGGCGGCAGACACAGGTCCGTTGTGATTGTGGACAAACTTTGCGGCGCAATAATCTCCGAGTACGGGGTTCCCCGCAAAAGGCACAGGGACATAGACAAGGGATGAAGGAAGAAGGGATGCGCTGTTTGCTGCCGGTGAAAGATATTGACTTCACACAACGCGTATAACGGCCTTTAATGGTATGGTAGGCGCTATCATAATAACGCACGGCAGACTTGCTTCAGCCCTTTTGGAGGCGGCCGAGAATATAGCCGGAAGGGCGGAGGGGGTGCGTCCGTTGAGCGTAAAAGACGGGGGGACCGCCGAAGAGATAATGGGGATGGTGAGGGCTGCCCTCAAAGAGGTCGACAGCGGCGGGGGTGTCATCATATTTACCGACATGTTCGGAGGCACCCCTACAAACATTGCTCTTTCGCTGCTTAAAGAGGGAAGAACCGAAATAATCACCGGTGTTAACCTCCCGCTCGTCATTAAATTCCTTAATTGGAGAGACGGGGTGGATATCTCTACCCTTGCATCGAGGCTCCTTGAACACGGCAGAAAATCCATCGTCCTGGCGAGCGAAATGCTTAAAGGGGAGAGGTAGATGATACTCCTTGTGCGGGTAGACGACAGGCTCCTTCACGGACAGGTTCTCTGCGCATGGGTCCCTCATACCGGAGCGGACCTTCTGGTCGTTGTCTCCGATGAGGCCAGAGAGGATACATTAAGGACGGCTGTTATGGACGCCTGCGGCGAAGATGGGTTGAAGGTGATAGTAAGAGGGATTAAAGAGGTTCTCCGTGAGAATGAACAGGGGGATTTCAAGGATTTTAGGGGGATGCTCGTTGTAAATGATTTGAGGGACGCGCTCATGCTTTACGAGGGGGGGCTGCGTTTCGCCTCTCTAAACATCGGCAACGTCCATCACAACGACGGCGGCAGAAAGGTCAGCCGTTCGGTCATACTGAGCAGGGGAGACGAGGAGATAATAGAGAGGTTATTCAGCCTCGGCGTGGAGATAGACATAAGGGATATGCCCGCGGCATCCCCTGTCCCATACGAAAAAAGTTCTTCTATATGAAGGGAGGTTTTAGAACGTAGAGAACATGGAGGAATCGAAGGCGCACGACATAAAGGATTATTCCGTTGAGAAGACGTTTATAATAAAAAACAGGTTCGGCCTGCACGCCAGGGCCGCCTCCCAGTTCGTGAAACTCGCAAACAAGTTCGACTCCGAGATATTCATCGGGAAGGGGGGGCAGGAGGTGAACGGCAAAAGCATTATGGGAATCCTTATACTGGCCGCAGGGTGCGGCGCTGAGATAACGGTAAGGGCCTCGGGGGGGGGTGATGCAAAAGAAGCGTTAGCAGCCCTCGGAGACCTCATAGAGCAGGGTTTTGGTGAAGAATGACGGCTGACATGAAAAAAGAAGTCGTATTGATGAGGGGCATAGGCGTTTCCTCTGGAATCGTTATCGGCAAGGTATATCTTATCGATAAGGGGGGTGTGGATGTCCCGCAGTTCTGTCATCTCGACCCGGAAAGCGCGGACAGGGAGGTCAAAAGATTTAACGATGCGGTTATGGAATCGAGGGGGCAGCTTCGCAAGGTGAAAAGGACCCTTATAAAAGAGGGCAGGGGTAAGGAGCATATAGGCATCATCGACGCCCATCTGATGATACTTAAAGACCAGATGCTCATAAACGATACCGTAAAATTGATAAAAAAAGAGAGGCTGAACGCCGAATGGGCGTTGAAGACGGTATTGAAAGGTATAAGCGAACTTTTTGACAGGATGGACGACAGCTACTTTAAGGAAAGAAGTTCCGATATCGAACATATAGTCGACAGGATCCTCGTGAATTTAGCCGGGGAAGAACACGCGGGCATTGCGGATATAGAGGAACCATCGGTTGTCGTAGCCCATGACCTCTCTCCCGCCGATACCGCCCAGATGGTAAAGGGTAAGGTGCTTGCCTTTTTGACCGACATCGGAGGAAAGACCTCCCATACGGCCATCATGGCGAGGTCCCTTGAGATACCGGCCGTTGTGGGGCTTGGAAACATCACTCGCAGGATAGAAGCCGGGGATACGGTGATAGTCGACGGCATGACGGGCGCGGTCATCATAAATCCCTCCGAGAGCGTTATAGATGTCTATAAGAAGAGAAAAGAGAAGTATGAAGCATACGGCAGTACCCTCCACCATTACAGAGACCTCCCCGCCGAGACAACGGACGGCATGAGGGTAAGGCTTCTCGGCAATATGGAGATAGCCGAGGAGATAGCGGCGCTTTCCGACCATGGGGCCGAAGGGATAGGGCTTTACCGAAGCGAGTTCCTCTATCTAAACCGCAAGGACCTCCCCACGGAGGAAGAACACCTCGCCGCGTACAGGTACGTTACAAAGAAGATGTCCCCCAATCCCGTTACCATCCGCACCCTTGATATCGGAGGGGACAAGTTCCTCTCTGCGATGGAGGTGGCGGATGAGATAAACCCGGCAATGGGGCTCAGGGCCATAAGGTTGTGCCTTAAGAGGCCTGATATATTCAAAACGCAGTTGAGGGGCATACTTCGCGCGAGCGCTTACGGGAAGATAAAGGTGATGTTCCCCATGATATCCGGCGTGGACGAACTGAGGAGGGCAAAGGCGTTCATGGAGGAGGCCAAGGAGGAACTGAGGAAAGAAAAGAAACCCTTCGACGAAGCTATCGAGGCGGGGATAATGATAGAGGTTCCCTCCGCCGCCTTCATAGTCGATATCCTTGCGGAAGAGGCGGATTTCTTCTCGATAGGAACAAACGACCTCCTCCAGTACTCGCTGGCGATAGACAGGGTGAACGAACACGTCGCATACCTTTACGAGCCGTTCCATCCGGCGGTTTTGAGGATTATAAAGAGGGTCATTGACGCCGCAAGAAAGAAAGGCATAGATGTGAGCGTGTGCGGGGAGATGGCCGGGGAACCGGAACACGCCCTGATATTCGTCGGAATGGGGTTTAGTCAACTCAGCATGAACGCCTTTTCTCTTCTGAGGGTTAAAAAACTCATCCGCAGCATATCCTCGAGCGAGGCGGGCGATATAGCCAAAACCGCGCTCAAGTTCTCGACGGCGAGGGAGGTGGAGCATTACGTCAGCACACGCCTCGCCGATTTCTATAAAGAGGAGTACTGGAGTTAAACCAAAGTTTTTCATCCCTGTCATTTTAAGCGCGGTTTAGGTGCGTAAGGTGCGGGATTGCAAGGTGATGTCTTTCCCCGTATCAAAGTGCGGGGCAGGTATATTTGCCCCAGCACCACTTCGGGTGTCGGCGGTGTTAGTAAACAACCAGCGTTTGATATCCGAAGTGGTGATAGGCGGGCACTACATTCAAAAGCGCTGCCATGTCCGCAGTCACCGCATGTTTCTTGTAAAAACAGATTGACAATCCGTAAAAAAGATTAAATAATAAGCAATTTAAGCTAAAACGAGATAAGGAGAAAGATAATGAGACATAGAGAATATCTCTTTACTTCCGAATCCGTCACCGAGGGGCATCCCGACAAGATTGCCGACCAGATATCGGACGCCGTGCTGGATGCGCATCTTAAGGTAGACCCCAAAAGCAGGGTTGCGTGTGAAACGCTCGTGACCACCGGGCTTGTGGTGATTGCCGGCGAGATAACGAGCAATGCGGCCGTAAATTATCCGGAGGTGGCGAGGCAGACCGTCAGGGACATCGGTTATGCCGACCCGGGGATGGGCTTTGACTGGCACGGGTGCGCTGTGATTGTAACGCTCGACAGGCAGTCCCCGGATATAGCCATTGGCGTGAATGAAGCCGAAGGCAAGGAGCAGGGCGCCGGAGACCAGGGGCTTATGTTCGGCTATGCGTGCGACCACACGCCGGAATACATGCCCATGCCGATAACGCTTGCTCACAAACTCACAAGGAGACTCGCCGAGGCGAGGAAAAAAGGGGTGCTCACCTTTTTAAGGCCCGATGGGAAAAGCCAGGTAACGCTTAAGTATGTTGACGGAAGGCCTGCCTCCGTGGATACGGTCGTCATTTCGAGTCAGCACTCCCCTGATGTTTCGCAGGCCGCCCTCAAGGAGGGGATTATGGAGGAGGTCATAAAAAAGGTCATACCACGGGAATTCCTCATCCCCTCCACCCGTTACCATATCAACCCGACCGGTAAATTTGTGGTGGGCGGGCCGCACGGCGACTGCGGCCTGACTGGAAGAAAGATAATAGTGGATACCTACGGCGGACACGGGAGCCACGGCGGCGGGGCGTTTTCCGGGAAAGACCCCTCTAAGGTCGATAGAAGCGCTTCCTACATGGCAAGATACATCGCGAAGAATATCGTTGCCGCCTCCCTTGCCAAGGAGTGCGAGGTTCAGCTCGCATACGCCATCGGTGTGGCGGACCCTGTGAGCGTTATGGTTGACACCTTCGGTACGGAGGCAATCGGGGTGGAGAAGATAGAGGATATCGTCAAGAGAAATTTCCGGATGAAGCCCAAGGAGATAATCGAGGGCCTCGAACTTTTAAGGCCCATATACAGAAATACGGCCTCATACGGGCACTTCGGAAGAAGCGAGCCGGAGTTTAAGTGGGAGAGGACGGATAAGGTGGAAATATTGAGGAAAGAGGCAGGGCTGTAATTATAAGGCAGAATTTTTTTTATACGGAGGCCTCTTCTCTTCCGAAAACTTAGCAGCCTGCGCTTGTGGCAATATCTGAAAGCCTCGGAGTCCTCCCGAAAGGGAGGCTATGATAATATTTCGGTGTGAGGACACACCGAAATATCTAAAAACTTAGCAGCCTGCGTTTGTGGCAATATCTGAAAGTTTTCCCTGAATAAAAAATACGGAGGCAAGATGAAATATCACGTAAAAGACATAGGTTTGAGAGGAAAGGGCAGGAAGAGGATAGAATGGGCAGAAAGGGATATGCCCGTTTTAAGGCGCATCAGGGAGAGTTTTTCAGAGAGAAGGCCGCTTAAGGGCGTAAGGGTAGGGGCATGCCTCCATGTCACCACGGAGACCGCTAACCTGATGCTGACCCTCAAGGAAGGAGGGGCAGAGGTTTATCTCTGCGCATCGAACCCGCTTTCAACACAGGACGATGTGGCGGCCTCCCTGGCAAAGGACTATGGTATGCCGGTATTTGCGGTAAAGGGCGAGGATAACAGGACCTATTACAACCACATAAATGAGGTGCTCGACAGAAAGCCCATGATTACGATGGACGACGGCGCGGACCTCGTTTCCACCATCCACATGAAAAGAAAGAAGGATGCGGCGGGTGTTATAGGCTCGACCGAGGAGACGACCACAGGGGTTATAAGGTTGAAGAGCCTTGCAAAGAGCGGGCTGTTGAAGTTTCCGGTAATAGCCGTGAACGACGCGGCCACAAAGCATCTCTTCGATAACCGTTACGGCACCGGTCAGTCCACGATAGACGGAATCGTCAGGGCGACGAACAGGCTTCTTTCGGGCTCCACGTTCGTTGTTTCCGGCTACGGATGGTGCGGCAAGGGGGTGTCGATGAGGGCAAAGGGCATGGGCGCTAATGTAATAGTCGCAGAGGTCGACCCATTGAGAGCCCTCGAGGCGGTTATGGACGGATTCAGGGTGATGCCCATTGCCGAGGCCGCGAAAGTGGGCGATATATTCTGCACGGTAACCGGAGACCTGCACGTGATAAGGAAGGAACACTTCAAAACGATGAAAGACGGCGCAATCGTCTGCAACTCCGGCCACTTTAACGTCGAACTCGATATCAAAGGACTTAAAACACTCACAAAATCGAGGAGGGTCATAAGGGAGTTTGTCGAAGAGTATAGGCTGAAAAACGGAAGGTGCGTCTATCTTCTCGCAGATGGGAGGCTTGTAAACCTCGCAAGCGCTGAAGGGCACCCGGCAAGCGTTATGGACATGAGTTTTGCGAATCAGGCGCTTAGTGCGGCCTATCTCGCCGAGAGGGGCTCTAAACTCGAGAATAGGGTCTACGCGGTCCCCGAGGCGATAGACAAGGAGATTGCGAAGATGAAGCTCGAAACCCTCGGCGTAAAGATAGATGTCCTTACAGCCGAGCAGAAGAAATACCTCGAGGCATGGGAGATGGGGACATAGTCCTCCTTCTATTTTCCGGAGGAGGATTTGCGGGGAACCCATCCAAAGGTTGTGTCGGGTTCCTTAAATTCCTCGATGAGACTATCGGCGCGGGTTTTAAGAGAGGTTACCGCAAGAAGGTTTCTTCCCGCCAGGAAAAATCTTGAAGAGAAGTTTTATCTGTGGTATGATTAAACCAATTCCCATGTCGATACCGTCGTCAGGCTTTAAAGGCGTTATTCTGGCCTTATTTTTCTCCTCGGTTCTTCTTGCCGGCTGTTCCTCAAAGGTCGTCAAGAAAGAGGAACCCGTGGGCGCCGAGGTGTCTTTTCAGAAAGGCATGGCCTCCTACGAACAGGGCGCGTATGAAGAGGCGGAGGCCTCATTTAAGGCGGTTATGGAGGATTACCCGCTTGATTCTTACGCTGTGGACGCCATCTTGATGCTCGCGGACACATACTATGCCGATGAGAAATACGACGACGCAAGCGCCTATTACACGACCTTCTATACCTTCCATCCCGCGCATCCAAAGGCCCCGTACGCCCTCTTTCAGAAGGGGATGGGCCACCTTAAAGAGGTCTTAAGCGTTGACAGGGACCAGGCGCAAACAAGGAAGGCCTTGTTTGCCTTCGAAGACCTTACGAGAAATTATCCGGAAAGCGCCTATTCCCGGAAGGCTGAGGAGTTGATGATTTTTCTGAAAAAGCGGCTCGCCGAGAGGGAGTTATACGTAGGGGAGTTCTATTTCAAGACGAAAAATTTTAAGGGCGCCCTTTTAAGGTTCGCCTTCATACTCAAAGATTACCCCGACACAGGTCTTGCCGACAAGGCCCTCTACTACATAGGCGAGTCTTATACGAGGCTCGGCGAGAAAGACCTGGCCAAGGGCGCTTTCTCCACCCTGATAACGGAATTTCCAAAGAGTCCCTTTGTAAACAGCGCAAAATACAGGTTAAATGAGGGATAGCCCGGTGTTCGTTATTCCAACTCTCCCTGAATCAAGTTCCTTGTTCCTAAAATCTAACAGGCTGCTGAAAAACTAAAAATTTGTTCAGGCTTGACAACCCGCCGTACGGCCTTTTGGAGGTTACGTGGCTGCTGAGTGGCACCGGTATTACGAGGAGGGCAAGAAGGCCTTCGAAGAGATGGACTATGCGGCCGCCCTTGAGAACCTTAAAAAGGTGGTAGAGGTCAAGGGCAACTTCGCGGACGTGTACAATATGCTCGGCGTAATCTATTTTAACGGGAATAGAACCGGGGACGCCATAGAGTCATTCCTTAATGCCCTCAAGATAAATTCCCGTTATACGGAGGCGCTTCTCAATCTTTCCGTCGTGTATAACGAGGCGGGAGAGCTCGACAAGGCGCAGGCCGTTTACGCGCAGGCAAGGGCCGCAAGCGGCAACTTGAGGCAGAGTTACCTCGACCCCGTTGTTAAGGCGAAGATTGCGAACATGCATGTTAAGATTGCGGACATATATAAGGACCTCGGGCTTCATGAAGATGCGGTTTATGAATACAAAAAGGCATTGGGCCTCAGGCCTGATTTTGTGGATATAAGGACATCCCTCGGTGTCGTTTACAGGGATATGAAGGACTTCAGCCGTGCCGTAAGGGAGATGGAGACGGCGGCCAAGGCAAACCCGGATTACTCAAACGTGAGAGTGCAGCTTGGCCTTACCTACTATATGATGGGTGAGAGGGAAAGGGCGAAGGCCGAGTGGCTGAAGGTTACAAGGAAGAATCCGAACGACAGGCTCGCCAAGATGTACCTTAATATCCTGGAGAGGAGGCCGCCGGGCTGATACACACGAACGAGTGGAGCGGCATTGCGAGCCCGGGGTTATCTTTTTTTCGCCATATCTTCGACGGCGGAGAAAGCCTTTTCAATCGCCTCATCTATATTTTCTGCGAGTTTCCCGCCCGCCTGCGCCAAGGCGGCCTTGCCTCCGCCTTTTCCGCCGACGATAGGGGAGAGCCTTTTAACTATCTCGCCGGCGCTGAATCTCGTTGTAAGGTCCTGGGTAACGGCGGCAAGGATGACTGCCTTCCCGTCAAGGATGCTCCCGAGTATCACTATACCCGAGCCGAGCCTTACCCTCAGCATGTCGGATAAATCCCTCAGTTCCTCCGGCCCGGCCGGGTCCACCCGCGCGGAGACGACCCTCACTCCGCCTATCTCGCGGGCACCTTCAAGCAGACTCACGGCGCCTTCTTTTTTCCGGCCCCTCTTGAGTTCCGCAATCTCCCTTTCGAGTTCCTTCTGTCGTTCCATGAGTCTTTTTACCTTGTCCGGGACCTCCGCCTTCGCCGCCCTGAGAAGTGCTGCGCACTCGCCGAGGAGCTCATCGGATTGGTTAAGGAGCCGCAGCGCCGGCGCGCCCGTAACCGCCTCTATCCTCCTCACCCCCGAGGCGACCGAACTATCGGAAGTTATCTTCATAAGCCCTATATCACCGGTCATCCTTACATGCGTTCCGCCGCAGAGTTCCATGGACACATCGTCAATACTTACGACCCGCACCATGCTGCCATATTTTTCGCCGAAGAATGCGAGCGCGCCTTCCCTGACGGCTTCGCCCTGCGGCATGCTCCGGGTTGTAACCTCGAGATTATCCCTTATGACTCTATTGCCCTCCGCCTCTATCGCTTCCATCTCCGTGTCCGTAAGGGCGCCGGAATGGTTGAAGTCGAAACGGAAACCCTCGGGAGTCACCATGGAGCCCGATTGGCGCACGTGCCCTCCGAGGGTTTTTCTCAATGCCGCATGGAGTATGTGGGTTGCGGTGTGGTTACGGCACGTTGATTTTCTCTTTTCCATATCGGGCGTAAGCGCGAGGGTATCGCCGAAGCCGACACTTCCATCTTCTATCAGACAATGGTGGACTATGATGCCGCCCACGGGTCTTTTTACATCCACCACCTTTATGGTTACCCCCGCCCCCGACATCACCCCTGTATCGCCGGTCTGTCCCCCGCTCTCTCCGTAAAAAGGCGTTTCCTCGGTTATAATCTCGACCCTGTCCCCGGCCCCGGCTTTTTCAACCGGTCTGTTATCTTTTATAATGCAGACGACCTTTGAAGATGCGGCCTCGATGTGGTAGCCTACGAACCTCGACTTAAGCCCCTCTGAAGCAAGGGTTCTGTAGAGTTCTTCCCCCCCGGCCTTTCCGCCTATACCCTTCCAGAAACCCCTGGCCATCTCCCTCTGCGTATCCATCAGCGCGGTGAAACCCTCCTCGTCAACGGTGAATCCCCGGTCCCGTACTATGTCGGCGGTCAGGTCTGAGGGGAATCCGTACGTGTCATAGAGTTTGAAGACGACGTCTCCGGGTATAACGGCCTTTTTTTGCTTCTTAAGCGTCTCCACCGCGGAGTTAAGCATACCGAGCCCTTTTTCGAGGGTTTCAAAGAATCTTTCTTCCTCCCCGAGGGTTGCCCTTGAAACCAGTTCCCTCGACCTTATAAGTTCCGGGTAGACCTCTCCCATCAAATCCGGCACAATGCCGCATACCCTGTAGAGGAACGGTTCTTTTATGCCGAGGAACCTGCCGTGCCGCACCGCCCTCCGTATGATGCGCCTCAATACATAACCCCTGCCTTCGTTGGAGGGCATCAGGCCGTCGCTTAAGAGAAAGGCTATCGCCCTTGAGTGGTCTGCAATGGCGCGGATGGATACGTCCCTGGCCGGGTCTTCGCCGTATCTCACGGATGAGATTTTCTCCGCCGTTTCTATTATGGGGGCGAAAAGGTCGCTATCGTAGTTACTGTGTTTACCCTGCAGGACCGAGGCGAGTCTTTCAAGCCCCATGCCGGTATCTATGCTCGGACTGGGCAGCCCGGAGAGGTTGCCTCCCGCATCCCTATTATACTGCATGAAGACGAGGTTCCAGAGTTCGAGGAACCTGTCGCAATCGCACTCTACCCCGCAGGCGGGGCTGCCGCACCCCACACCCTCTCCCTGGTCTATTATAATCTCCGAGCACGGCCCGCACGGCCCGACATCCCCCATGCTCCAGAAGTTATCCTTCTCCCCCAGCCTCTTTATCCTTCCGGGCGGGACATGTACCCTTTCTCTCCAGATATTTTCCGCCTCGGCGTCGTCTCTGAATACCGTAACCCATAGTTTCTCTTCCGGCAGCCCCGCCACTTTCGTCAGAAACTCCCATGCAAATTCAATCGCGCCTTCCTTGAAGTAATCGCCGAAGGAGAAATTTCCGAGCATCTCAAAGAACGTATGGTGTCTTCCGGTCTTCCCTACGTTTTCGAGGTCGTTGTGTTTCCCGCCGGCACGCATGCACTTCTGCGCGCTTGCCGCCCTTCCGTAGGGCATCCTCTCCTCTCCGAGGAATGCCTTTTTAAACTGCACCATCCCTGCGTTTGTGAAAAGTAAGGTGGGGTCGCCCTCGGGTATGAGGCCCGATGAGGGGACGACGGCATGGCCGTTTCTTGAAAAGTAATCGAGGAAATTTTTTCTTATCTCAATCGACCTCACAACCGCTATTCCTCTCCGCCGTCCGTTATTCCCGGATTATTCATTGCAGAGCGTATTGTGGAAAAAGGGAAACCCTTCCCGGATAGGTGCCTCGCCGCCCTGGCCGCCGTATCTTTTGTCCAATCCTTTCTCCCGCTCTTTTTAAGCCATTTCCTCAGGGCCTCTTTTGCCGCGTCTATTTCCGTCTCCTCTTTGAGCCCATTCAGTGTTTTTTCGATTACCCCGGCGGCCACCCCCCTTTTTCTCAATTCATGCGAGACCTTTATCCTTCCCCATTGCCTGTTTTTCATCCTCGAACAGGCGAAGTCCCCCGCAAACGCCTCGTCATCGAGATATCTTCCTTCAATAAGCCGTTCGACCGTTCCGTTTATTTCGTCTTCGCTGTAGCCCTTGGAGAGAAGTTTTTCCGTGAGTTCGTGTATCGTCCTCTGCCTGAACGAGAGGAGCCTGAGCGCTGATTGCATTACATCCGAGTGCGGGTTTTTCCACTCACCCCGTCTTCCACGCCGGTTTTTTTCCTTATTTTTCATCCGGAAGATTGCAGGACATCTAAAAACGTTCTATCGGCGAGGAGGTGTCTTTCCCCGGTTCTTCTTCGCCACCGAACTCCTTCCATCCGGCATCGGATGTGCCGGTCACCCCTTTTACCTTGAGTGTAAAGTCTGCCGGGTTGGAGGCCTGCTTCAGGGCTTCGTCGTAAGAGATGAGCCCGCGGTTAAGTAAATCCATCAGCGACTGGTCGAAGGTCTGCATCCCGTAGGCCGTGTGTCCCTTTGCAATGGCGTCGCGGATCTCTTTGGTCTTTTCCTTGTCCTCTATGCATTCCCTTATCTTCGGCGTGGATACGAGCACCTCAACGGCCGGGACCCTGCCCTTGCCGTCCTTTGTCGGCATGAGTCTCTGCGAGACGATACCCCTTATGACCCCGGCAAGTTGAATCCTTATCTGCTTTTGCTGATACGGAGGAAAGACCGAGACTATTCTGTTTACGGTCTCCATTGCGTCTATGGTATGGAGGGTGGAGAAGACGAGATGTCCTGTTTCGGCCGCGGTGAGGGCTATCTCGATAGTCTCCATGTCCCTCATCTCGCCGACCATTATGGCGTCCGGGTCCTGCCTCAAGGCCCCCCTCAGCGCCCCTGCAAAGGTAATGGCGTCGACGCTTATCTCGCGCTGGTTTATTATGCTTCTGTTGTCTCTGTGGAGAAACTCTATGGGGTCTTCTATGGTTATGATGTTGCAGCTTTTATGGGTGTTTACATACTCTATCATCGCCGCGAGGGTTGTGGATTTTCCGCTCCCGGTTATGCCGGTAACGAGTATCAGGCCTCTGCTCTCAAGCGAGAGCCTTTCGAGTATCGCGGGCAGGTTCAGTTCGCCGAAGTTTTTTATCTTCATGGGGATGACCCTCAAGACTATCCCCATGGCGCCCCTCTGCTGGAATACGTTCACCCTGAACCTTCCAAGGCCGGGCACGCTGTAGGCTATATCGACCTGATGGTCTTTCCTGAACGATTCTTTCTGGGTGTCGTTCATGAGCCTCAACGCGCACTGCGCCACGTCGTCAGGGGTAAGTCTCGGATGGTTTTTAATCGATATGAGTCTCCCGTATATCCTGAGTATCGGGGGAAGCCCGGCCTTGATATGCACATCCGAGGACTGCTCTTTTACCGCGAGGTTTAAGATGGCGCTCAGGTCTATGCCTGCCATGGTACTACTCCTTTTTCTTTATGCCGTACTGTTTGTATAATTTCTGTTTTATCTCGAGGGCCTTTTCGGGATGCTCGATGAGATAGTTTCTTGCGGATTCCCTTCCCTGTCCTATCCTCTCTCCGTTCGAGGTATACCATGCCCCGCTCTTTTCGAGGATGTTCGCCTTAACGCCCATGTCGAGAAGGTCCCCCTCTTTCGATATGCCGTGGTCAAAGAGCATGTCGAACTCAGCCTCCTTAAAGGGGGGGGCGAGTTTATTCTTGACGACCTTTACCCTGACGCGGTTGCCTATGACCTCTTCGCCCGATTTTATCTGCCCGATTTTACGGATATCCATCCTTACGGAGGCGTAAAATTTAAGCGCGTTCCCGCCGGTTGTGGTCTCGGGGTTTCCGAAGAACACCCCTATCTTATGCCTTATCTGGTTAATGAATATCATGCAGGTCCTGCTTTTGGAGATTGTGCCGGTAAGTTTCCTTAATGCCTGGCTCATAAGGCGGGCCTGAAGCCCCATGTGCGCATCCCCCATCTCCCCTTCTATCTCGGCCTTCGGCACAAGCGCGGCAACGGAGTCTATTACAATCAAATCAACCGCCCCGCTCCTTATGAGCATATCGGCTATCTCCAATGCCTGCTCGCCCGTGTCGGGTTGGGAAAGGAGGAGTTCGTCCGGGTTTACGCCGAGTTTCTTTGCATACTCTATATCGAGGGCATGCTCGGCGTCTATGAACGCGCAGACGCCCTTTTCTTTCTGCGCCTCGGCGATGATATGGAGGGTGAGGGTGGTCTTCCCGGACGATTCCGGGCCGAATATCTCCACGACCCTTCCCCTCGGAACCCCTCCTGCGCCGAGCGCTATGTCGAGGGCAGGGGAGGCGGTGGATATTACGGATACGTCCTGAGGGGGGGTGTCTTTCCCAAGGCGCATGATAGCGCCTTTGCCGAATTGCTTTTCTATCTGGCTTATGGCAAGTTCTATGGCCTTGCCCTTGTTCGATGCCGGGGTTGTCGACATTTGGAGCCTCCTTTTATTATACCGGTGGAAATCGATATATCAACTCTTGAGGTCTATCTGTTTAAGCGGCGTATGTATTGCGCCGTTCAGGCCGAGTTCACTTTTGAAAAATACGATACTCTCCGCCGGGAAATTTACGGTTCCGCCGGTTTTTATATTTTTAAGCCCCTCGGAGAGCCTTTTCCCGTCCTGCGGATTCTTAATCCTGCATAGAGTGAGGTGGGGGTGAAACCCCCTTTTCTCCCGCTCGAATCCGAGCGCTTCCATACGTTCCTCTATGTTTTCGTAGAGTGTTTTCAATTCCGCGCCCTCTTCAATACCCACCCACAGAACCCTCGGGTTTTTAAGGTCGGGGAAACCGCCAACGCCCTGCACAGCGATATTGAACGCCTTTACGTTCTCCGCGGCTTTTTTAAGCCCCTCGGTAATCTCTTGCGCCTTGCCGCCGTCAATATCCCCGATGAACTTGAGCGTAAGATGTATCGTCTCGGGCCTTGCCCACGAGATTTTGGAGGCATTGCCGGAATTTTTCTTGAGTTCCTCCTGAAGCATTTTCAGCCTTTTTTTCAACTTATCCGGCAGCTCTATCGCTATGAATGTCCTTAACTTCTCCAACCTATTTACCTACGAGAAGAACCTCCTCCGAGTGGTTGGTGCTTAAAACATATTTGTAATTTTTCCTTTTTATTTCATTAACGTCCATTTTATACTTTTTAAGCAAACTTATCAACTCTTCGACAGACGGGATTCCGTCGGACCTGTAAGAGATTACCAGAAAATGGATTGAAGAACTCCGCCATAAATAGCGGAGATTCTTCGATGGTGAGGAAATTGTCATTTATATTTGTCCGCCTTGACCCGCCCTTGAAAGGGCGGGATTGCGGCGGGCACCCCGTTCAAGAAGGAGTGTCCCATGTAGTCTCGCCGCCAAAATCCATCGGTTAGAGTCTTTCGACCTCGAGTCGCCAAGTGCACCCATATTGTCTCTTATGTTCATCTGTGATTTTCGAAATCCAATCGAAACATCCTTTTTCCGCGTGTCTAATTTCAATGTACTCTTTTAATTCCTCAATGGTTACAAATCGCCCTGTATGTCCCATCGTATCTATCACAAAAAACATAAGCCGTCCTCCCTTCGCAGGTGCCACCAATGACACTTATCGTTGGTGGACACACATAGTAGTCATCCGTATTAGAGAACTTCGCTCCACCAAAGGAATGACACAGGAAGACTTGGCAGAACTAAGTGGACTCAGCCGCCAATATATCGGTGATGTGGAACGAGGCGCAAGAAATATTTCATTGATAAGGAACCTCTGATTAATTGCTTTTTGGGGGAAACCTTCGGGCACCCACCCGCAGGGTGGGTCGGAAAGGTTCTCCCCCAAACC
>JACRCB010000069.1 GCA_016219165.1 Deltaproteobacteria bacterium
TCTGCCGGGAGGCGCCTCCCGCAGTTACGGCATACAGGTGGCAAAACTTGCGGGGCTGCCTCCGGGTGTAATCGAGAGGGCGGGCGAGATACTGGGAAACCTCGAAAGGGGCGAATTGAACAGCGCGGGGCTTCCGAGGATCGCCGGAAGAAGGGCTGGAAAAGAGGCCGGCCCGTACGGACAGATGAACCTGCCGAACCCGGCAACACCACCCGGCGGCCCGGTGACGGAGGAATTGAAGAATCTCGACATAGACAGCGTTACCCCGGTAGAGGCCCTCAACATACTCAATAAAATGAAGGGAATGCTCAACGAATAAGGTGATTGCTCTCTCTAAAATAAAGGCCGCCGTTTTTTTAATCTTGCCTTTTATCCTTTCCCTCGAGACCCAAGCCCTCCCACAGATAAACCCCGCTCACGTCCGGGCCATAAGGCACCGCTCCGGCCCGAATTATACGAGGGTGGTCATTGACCTCGACCGTAAGGCGCAATACTCCTGGCGCCTCCTCGAAAAAGACCCCTCGATAGGGAAACCGCGGCGTCTTTACGTCGACATAAAGGATGCGAAACTGCCGGGGGACATCAAGACTGAAATCCCGGTTAACGACTTGTTCTTGAAAGGAATAAGGGCGGGTCAGCACGACGGCTCTACGGTAAGGATTGTGCTTGATATCGAATCTATCGGGGATTACGAGGTATTCCCCCTTTCCAACCCCTTCAGGGTAGTGATAGACGTTCGCGGAGAGGGTTCCAAGTCCTCAAAAAAAGAACCGGCAGGGGAAGCAAAGGTAGAGGGCGGCCATGAGTCCATTCTTACCAAGAGTAGCGTTAAGACTATCGTCATTGACCCGGGCCACGGGGGAAAGGACCCCGGGGCCATTGGAAAGAACGGGCTAAAGGAAAAGGACGTAACGCTTAAGGTCTCAAAACTCTTAAGGGATAAGTTGAAGGGCGAAGGCGCCTCCCGGATAATACTTACAAGGGAGAGTGACGTGTATATCCCCCTCGATGAGAGGACTGCCATTGCAAACAGTAAAGAGGCGGACCTCTTCATCTCCGTCCACGTAAACGCAAGCCCCAGGCGCGCCGCGGCCGGGGTGGAGACCTATTATCTCGGGAGCACCGGGGATAAGGAGGCCATAAGGGTTGCGGCGAGGGAGAACGACTCCTCGGAAGAAGAAATGAACGACACGCTGCGCTATATACTCAGGGACCTTGAGCGGACCGGAAATCAGGAGGCTTCCATAAGGCTCGCCGCGGCGGTGCAGACCTCCCTCTCCTCCGCGCTCAACGGGGAAAACGGCGATACGAAGAACAACAGAGGCATTAAGGGCGCGCTCTTCTATGTCCTCGTTAACTCCAATATGCCGAGCGTTCTCGTGGAGGTTTCATACATAACCAATCCCGCGGAGGAAGAGAGGATGAGGAGCGCAAAATTCCTCGAGGATATATCGGAAGGGATTTCCGCCGGGGTGCTTGAATATCTGAAAGGGGAGGGGGCCCCTTAAGAGGCCCCTTGGCAGGTCATCGAAGAAGTGTTCGGGGAGAACTTTCAACGCAACTTGCGCTTGTCCTGTTTCGGCAAAGGTTCTTTTGAAACGTGCCCCTTCGATTGCACGCTTAAAAAAATGCGTATGGGTGAACCTTTGAGACTAAATAAAGCGGACCATGGCGTTTTAGCCGTTAGGATAAAAGGATATTTCAAGGAACACGAAGAAGAGTTGAGGAAGAGGCTCCATCTGCCGAGCCCAGGACTTGAGATTACCAGGGCATACACCCTCCTTACGGACGATATCCTTTTCGCCCTCTTTAAAACTGTATCCGAAGACATTCCTATCTCGGACGAAATCGCGCTGGTAGCGCTCGGCGGCTACGGAAGAAGCGAACTCAACATACGTTCGGATATAGACCTCATGCTCCTCTATAAAAAGCGCATAACCCCCGGGATAGAAGAACTCACCCAGAAGATACTCTACATACTCTGGGACGCCGGCAGGGACGTGGGGTTCAGTCTGAGGAGTGTGGCCGAGTGCGTTACGCTTGCGAAACAGGATTCCAAGACCATGACGTCGCTTCTCGATGTGCGTTACCTCCTCGGAAGCCGTGAACTCTTTTCGGCGCTCGTTTCGACGGTAAAGCGGAACCTCTTTACCGGAAGGGCCCGGAGGAATTTTATAGAGGAGAAACTCGAGGAGAGACAATCGAGGCACGAAAAATACGGCGGCAGCGTCTACATCCTCGAACCGAACGTAAAGGACGGGGAGGGGGGGTTGAGGGACATCCACACATCGGCGTGGGTCGTGAGGGCGAAAGAAGAGGGGAGGTTCGAGCCGGTCGGGCAGGGTCTTCTTACCGAAGAGGAGGAAAAGGGCCTGGCCGGGTCCACGGATTTCCTCCACTGGGTAAGGAATGAACTCCACTTCGAGACAGGGAGGAAAAAAGACCAGTTGGCCTTCGACAGCCAGGAGAATATAGCAAGGCTTCTTGGTTTCAGGGCGACGGAGCATGAGTTGGCAGTAGAGGCGTTCATGCAGACATACTACCGGCATGCGTCGAACATCAAGGGCCTCACCTCTCTTATCATTTCGAGATGCCTGAGGAGAAAGGATTCCGCTTTTACATTCATGCGGAGAAGGTCGAAGGTCGACGGCAGATTCGCCGTAGAGGGGGGGCTTCTTAAGGTTGAAACGGGAGATGTCTTTACAAAGGACCCCGCATCCATCATAAAGGCATTCGAGTATTCGCAAGCATACGGGGCCGATATTTCCCACTCTGCAAAGGACCTCATACTGAAAAGCCTGCCGGGGATAGACGACGGGGTGAGGAGCTCTCAATCCGCCGCGGCGTCTTTCATGAATATACTCAGGGGGGAGAGGGTTTACGAGACCCTTTCCGAGATGCACGGCATGAGGGTTCTTGAAAGGTATATCCCCGAGTTCGGCGCCATCTCCTGCAGGGTACAGCACGACCTCTACCACATATATACGGTCGATGCGCACTCGCTTTTTGCAATAAGGGAACTCGAAAGGTTGAAGTCGTCCTACAAAAGCGAATTCCCCCTTCTTTCCACCATCATGGAAGAGGCGGAAAACCCCGAAACCCTCTACCTCGCTGTGCTTCTCCATGACATAGGGAAATCCCTCGGGAAGGGGCATGCTGAAAAAGGGGCTAACCTTGTCCCCGCTATCTGCGCCCGCCTCAATATTTCCGAAGACGCTCAGAACCTCGTAACATTCCTCGTGAGGAACCACCTCTTGCTTGCCGATACCGCACAGTACCGTGATATGCACGATGAGAGGCTCGTAATCGAATTCGCAAAGAAGATAGGAGAGGCGGAGAGGCTTAAACTCCTCTATCTCCTTACGTTTGCGGACGTGAGGGCGGTAGGCCCCGAGGTCTGGAACCAGTGGAAGGGCGCCCTTTTCAGGGAACTCTTTTTCAGCGCCCTTACCGTATTGGAGAGGGGAAGTTTCGAGGTGGAAGATGCCGGGGCGAAGATAGAGAGGACAAAGGGGAAGGTGAAAGAACTTCTGAGGGTGGAGGATGCGGATAAGGGTGAGGAGGCCGTTGAAAATTATTTCAGGCTCCTGCCCAACAGGTACTACCTCGTAACCTCCCCCGAGTCCATAGCCGCGCATATAAAGATAGCAAGGGCGCTCGGAGGGGCTGCCTTCGTGATGAACGTCGAGCAGGTCCCTGAGAGGGACTATACGGAAATCGTCGTATGCACGCACGACATACACGGCCTCTTTGCGATGATAACCGGCGTTATGACGGCAAATTCCGTGAATATACTCGGGGCGCAGATAAATACCCTTAGAAACGGGATAGCCCTCGACATCCTGCAGGTCACAACCGCCCTCGGAGAACTCCTGACCGACGGGTTGAAAACGAAAAAGATAGAAAAAGACTTGAACGGCGTCATCTCAGGCAAGGTGAGGGTAGAGTCGCTCGTTGGGAAGGTAAGGCCCTCCATACTCGATAAAAAGGTGAAACCCACGGTGCCCACGAGAATCGAGATAGATAACGAGGTCTCGGATACGTTCACCGTCCTGGACATACACACGCAGGACAGGCTGGGGCTTCTTTACAGGATAAGTTCCACCATCATGAACCTCGGGCTTTACATACACATAGCGAAGATTGCGACAAAAGGGGACGAGGCCGCCGATATCTTCTATATAAAGGACATATTCGGACAGAAGATATATAACCCCGGGCTTCTTAAAAAGATAGAGGCCTCGCTTGCAAGCGCCCTAGCCTGAGAGGGCAGGCAGGCGGGTTCCCTGAATATTTTTTGAATAACACGCAAAAAAACAATCCATGGCCGCAGACCGGAAAAAAGGCGATTACCCTCTCCTCGGCAAGTACCTCGACTCTCTCACTATAGAGAGGGGGCTTTCCGAGAATACCCGCGGGTCTTACGGCAGGGACCTCGCAGGCTACCTTGACTATCTCAAGAGGTTAAAAAGGAACCCGCACGGCGCATCTCCTTCCGATATTTCCGGGTTTCTTTTTGAATTGAAGGAAAGAGGGCTTTCGGTGAGGTCCTACACGAGGACCCTGATAGCCATAAGGGGTTTTTACAAGTACCTCGTTAAAAAGGGCATTATGGAAAGCACCCCCTGTTCGTACGTGGATATCCCGTCATTCGCAAAAAAACTCCCTGATTACCTGAGCCTTAAGGAGGTGGAGGGTCTCCTTGAATCCTCCGATATAAAGACGAAGAAAGGCTTAAGGGATAAGACGATGCTCGAGGTCCTGTACGCAACGGGACTGAGGGCGTCGGAACTCGTAAACTTAAACCTCAACGACCTTAACCTTCAGGCGGGTTTTCTGAGGGCGTTCGGAAAAGGCTCCAAGGAAAGGTTCGTCCCTCTCGGAGGCGAGGCCCTTCGCTGGCTTAAGCGCTACATGGATGAAAGCAGGCCTATCATATTAAAGGGAAGGCAGTCCAAACACCTCTTTGTCACGGCGAGGGGAAAGAAGATGACCCGGCAGAACTTCTGGTCTCTGGTGAAAAATCATGCGCGAAAGGCCGGCATAGATAAAACGAGGGTTAAGCCGCACATACTCCGCCACTCCTTTGCAACGCATCTCCTCGACGGGGGCGCAGACCTGAGGGCCGTCCAGGAGATGCTCGGCCACAGTGACATATCGACTACACAGGTTTACACCCATGTGGCCGCTGAGAGGCTTAAGAAACTCCACGGGAAATACCATCCGAGGGGATAAGGGAGTTTCGGGGCGGGGGCAAGGGCATTTTCACCCTTTTATGGCGCAACGCATCTGCCTTGCGGTCTTACGGCGCCGAATCAAGCCGGGCGCGGTATAATTTGACATAATATATATTATGCGACAAAGTCTTGGCAGTGCTTTGCAAAAAGATTCCTGGGCATCTTCCGTATTTTCGGAAATGGGGCGGCAATGGAGGAGCGTGGTTATTGGCAGGGCTATTCTATTATCACATTCGTAAGGGTTCTCTTAACGCCCTTAACCGCCTGTATCTTTCTGACCACGACATCGCCGAGGACCTTGAAACTCGATGCCGCAACAAGCGCTATCACGTCATAGGGCCCCGTTACCATCCTCGCTTCCCTTACCCCGCCGATGTTACCGACCTTTTCCACCACAGAGGTGGATTTTCCGTGCTCGCATTCGATAAATACATACGCTTCTACGGACATGGACGGCCTCCTCATCCAAAACCTTAATGTTAACAGCCTGTATCAATAAATACATATAACATATTGTAGATTAAAGACAAACTTTCTTTATAAAATATTTTCAATCCCATGCGTATCTTCAAGAGCGGAATAACCTTTTCTAAAGAAGGTTACTCCATGGTTGAGCCCCATAGTATTTTTTGTAAGTTTAGACGATTATACAGGGTTTGGCAAG
This sequence comes from Deltaproteobacteria bacterium, assembly GCA_016219165.1. Lineage (GTDB taxonomy): Bacteria > Desulfobacterota > GWC2-55-46 > GWC2-55-46 > DRQE01 > JACRCB01. The sequence goes on from JACRCB010000069.1 coordinate 5,902, forward strand.
TCTTTAATCCCGGGGATTGGGCCCCTGGAGGTAATATTTTTCATACCGCTTGACGGCCCGATATAATAACGGCCGTTTATCTTGGCGGCTGAGAAATTGTCCGCGTTGAGGAGCGTAAAGAGGTCGCACTCTATCCTATCCTTCCAGAGTGACAAGGAAATGGGTGGCTTTTCCGGCACACCACGGTCATAGACGAAACAGTCCGGCGTATAGACGACCTTCCCGCCGAGTCCGCGCACTCTGAGGCAGAGTCCTATATCTTCACATCCTTCTATCTCCGCGTCAAACCCCCCTGCCCTGAAAAAAATGTCTTTTCTCACCATCATGCACCCGCCGCCGATTGCCTGAAATTCCCGAACCCTCGCAACCGCCGGATGCGCGGCCTTAAACCCCCTGTAGATATAAGTATGCCTCAACTCGCCCCCGTCCTCATAGAATCCGATGCCCGCATGCCTTATCCTTCCGCTCTTCGGCTCTATTACCCTGCATCCCGCTATCGCTATTCCCGTACCTCCCTTGAATGCCTCAAGAAGCGCCCCGAGCCAGCCCTCTTTGGGCACAATGCCGCTGCTTACAAATACGAGGTAATCCCCGAGCGCCTCTACCGAGGCCCTGTTGCAGAATTCCGTAAAATCCGTCGTTGCCCTGACATCTATGACCCTCACCCTGCCACTCCTTAATGACGAGAGATGCACGGCCGCGGAATCCGCCACAATAACCTCGAAAGGAGGACCGTCGCTGCCGGAAATTATGGAAGTAAGCGAGTCGCCTTTGGAACCGATCTTCTTGTCGATGTCGGTGATTATTACGGATACCGCGGGCAATTGCCTGACAGAAGCCGCCGGAGCCGCCGAACCCTTGCGTTTTTGGTTCTCGCCGCCTTCCACGCAGCCCGCCAATTTGCCCGCGATGTAGAGGCGTTCATCGGCCAGCGCAACAAATAATCTGTCGTCGAAACCGGCATCCTTTTTAATATAAGTCGCATCTGTGCCGGATTTGCCCACAAGCGGGTGCATGTGCTCGAATATAACGTCGTCGAGATATAGGATTCTATTGTGTCCGAGCCGGCGAAGTTGCCTGAACACGTCGAAAAGGTGCGATTCTATATGGAGGTTGAGATAACCGTCGGGCGCCACCCCGCCCATGACCTCGCATGCCTTTCTGGAGAGGATGGGGAACGTGGGCACATCCGCGCCCTGGTCCAGGTCGTTTCCGTAGACAAAGGCGATGTCGTCCGGGAAGAAGGAGAACGCCTCCCTTACCCTCAAATCCCATCCCCGGCTCCTGAAAACGCAGTCGTCGTTCATGAGCATGACGTAACGGCCGGACGATTGTCTGTAGCATTCCCCTATTATTTTCCCCATGGGGCTTCCATGGGGCCTTATTACCCTCGTTATATTCAAGAGGGGATGCGTTACGGCGTGGCTTTTATGGTCGTCGTCGTCCATGTAAAGAACTACTTCGATATCGCCCGGCAGGGATGTGTTTGAGGCAAGGCTCTCAAATAGCCGGGATGTCAGTAAAGGACGCCCCCTTGTGGGCAGAAGAATGGATATGAAAGCCATAATTTTTCAGCCCCCCTGCGGGGTGTGGTGAGTTATACTGGAATCAATGCCCCGGAAAGACCCCGGCCTCTTTCCCTCGGTTTCGCCCGCGTCGCCGCGAGGCGTGCCGAGAGGCGAGTATATTTGCCTTCCCTCGGTCCCATGTATCCTGCTAAACCCTCACCGTAAGGAATCTTTCTATTGTGTCCATGACGTACCCTATTTCCTCCTCCCCTATATCCTGATGGACCCCTATGTGGAGGCCGGACCTTCCGATGAATTCGGCATCGGGAAATTCGCCGGCCCTATGGCCTAAAAATTCAAATCCCTTCGCCTGTGTGGGCATCGAACAGAAAAGGTTCCTCGTGTCTATGCCGGCCTTTTCCATGTGCCCTACGAGTTCGTTCCTCGTAAACGCGCATCCCTCCCTCACTATCATCGGAAAACCGTGGGGGCCTATCTTTTCATACGGCTCTTCGTCTATCGTATAGAGGAAGTCGCTGAACCTCCTGAACCTTTCCATCATCGAGAGGAGGTTTCTCCGCTTCTTTTCGAGTATCGCGCCGAATATGTCGAGATTCCCCAGTCCCACCGCGGCCTCAAGTTCGTTCATCTTCGCGGAGTAGCCGGCCCTTTCGAATACGAACCTTATGTCGGCGGAGCCTGCGGCGGCGAACCTTTTGCCGCAGTACCCTGAATTGATATTCAGAACACAGGTTTCGCACTTGCATGCCCTGCCGTGAGACCTGAGCGACCTCAACACCTCCGAAAAATCGCTTCTGTCGGTGGTGACTATCCCGCCCTCTATTGTCGTTATTATATGCGCGACATAGAGGCTGTATGCGGCCATGTCCCCTATCGTCCCGACGTTTTTCCCTTTATACTCCGCCCCGTGTGCCTCGGCAGCATCCTCTATTACATAGAGGTTAAACCTCTTCGCTATCTCCATCACCCTGTCCATGTCCGCGGGTTTTCCCATGAGGTGGACCGGCATTATCGCCCGTGTCCTTTCCGTAATCTTATCCTCTATGAGGGAACAATCGATATTGAGGGTCTTCCTGTCTATATCGGCGAAGACCGGGGTGAATCCGGCCTGAAGCACCGCGTTGCCGGTTGCGACGAATGAAAGGGCCGGCACTATGACCTCATCGCCCCGCCTTGCGCCGAAGTCATGGAGGACCGCAAGCGCCAGCGCATCCGCATCCGTCCCCGTGCTCACGGCCACGGCCTCCTTTGTGCCCACCAAAGAGGCAAACCTTTTTTCAAATTCCCTCACGAGCCTCCCGCTCGACACCCTGCCCGCATCGAGGGCCGCGTTTATGAGTTCCTTCGCCTTATCCGTGATAGTCACTGTCCCGAACGGTACGCGCATAATGGCCTCCCTCAGGCTAACAGGTTGTTGAAAAACTAAAAATTCGTTCAGGCCGACCCCTGCTCCGCATGGGTGCCCGAAGGCGTCGAGGAGCGAGGACTGCGGCGCACTTTGTTGTGCGCCGCAGTGAGGAGTGACGATGGCAACCGGGCACCCATCCTGAAAGGATGGGTCGGATGGGCGTTTTTCA